>JAGBUT010000123.1 GCA_017630695.1 Clostridia bacterium | reverse complement strand
TCACAAACTTCGAATTCGAAAAGCTTCTTCTCGGTAAATACGGTCTTGGCCTCGGCGATCCCAGAAAGCTCTTTGATCCCGATTGGTTCATCACCAGAAACTTCCACGGTCAGTGGTATCTTGACTCAGATGTTCTTGAAAGCTACTGCCATTTCCGTGCTAATATGCCTATTGAAGATTACTTCAAGAGCGTTATGAACAGAGTTGAATGGTTCTATAAGCTTGCTAAGCTTGCAAAGCCCTTTGCATTTGCTGTTAAGCCCTTCATGAAGAAGATTGCAAAGACTCCCGTTTACGGTACTCTTTGGTGGAGAGAAAACAACGTTGAAGAAAGAATCAACGCATACGTTGGCTCAAAGGCAAAGTGGGATGCAATCGGCAACGATTGGAGCAAAGTTAAGGTTTACCGTCCCAACGATGATCCTTCAAAGGCTCTCGTTCTTGATCACGGTTATGATGAGACAAAGGATTTCGATACCCTCACTCTTGAAGACCTTCAGAAGGCAGCTGCTTTCAGAGGCGGCGAATGCCTTGCAACTGAAATCGTTGATATGTACACTCCCGTTCTCTGGAAGTGCGCACACGGTCACGAATTCATGATGTCTCCCAACCTTGTTCTTCGCGGCGGTCATTGGTGCCCTGAAGAGCTTCCCTCAAGCATGGAAAAGATTAAGGATAAGAAGTTCTGCTGGAACTACGATGCTGAAGCAAAGGTTAACCCCTTCTTCGCTCAGGTTTGGTATCCTCTCCATGATAAGGATGAAGACAACGTATACACCGAAGATATCTACAGAGATTTCAAGGAATACAAGAACTAATTTAAATTTATTGCGGCGTCCTTGCAAAAGGGCGCCGTTTTTTTATTTGTTAATAGTTGTATATTTATTTTATATATGTTAAAATAAATTAAATATAAATTAAAGGTGATATGAGCAGATGAAAAGTATCAAAGCTCTCGTTTCAATATTAATATCATTAACTTTAGTTTTTTCCTCATCTTGTTCAGGAGGCTTCGGTCAGGGTGTTTCAGAGCTTTCTGTCGGTGTTGAGGGAATCGGCAGCAATTTTAATCCCTTGTTTGCCGAAACTGAAGCAGAGAAAATTATATCCTCGCAGATTTTCGGCTCAGTGCAAAAACTTGCCACGGATAATTCTCTGACCAATTATTTTGGCGGTATATCGTATGAATACGTCGGTGAAAGTCAGGTCAAATATACCGTTACTCTTCGTGACGATTTGTTTTATTCTGACGGTACGCACGTTACAGTTGATGATTTGATTTTCTTTTACCATTTCATTGCCGATGCTTCTTATGACGGAGCTTATTCTGATTTTTATCTCAACGATATAGAAGGCTTGTCAGCGTATCATTATGACGATCCGAAATATCTTCAGGAACTTACCTCAATCAGCAACACGGCATATGATTTATATTCTGCCGAGAAAATTTCCAAAACTGATTTTGTAAATTATCTTATAGCGACAAAGCTTGAGGGCAGATTTGTTAACGGACTTGATTCTGTTTCTCCGAACGGCAAAACCTGGCGAGAATATTTCAAGTCTATTGAATATACTTCAGAGCTTGAAAGTTTAGGTGATAATCCGGCGGAAATGCAGCTGCTTTCTGTTGCCGCAAGAGCAGAGGCGGAAAATAATCCTCTTGCTTATAATCCCTCACCTTATTACGTTGAGATGTTTGTCAGCGAATATATTGGCTCAAACTATTCTGACGGTATCGACGTTGCCTCCATTTCAGGAATAAAGAAGATTAACGATTATTCCTGCACGATTCTTTTCAATTCGAGGAATATCAACGCCGTTTCTGAAATCAATATTCCTTTGATTTCAAGAGCTGCGTTTGAAACGGATTATATCAAAGGCGGTGCACAAGCTGTTAAACAAAAGAATGTTTCGGCCGTTGGCGCAGGTCCTTATAAACTCAAGCAAATTGATGAAACTGAAGTTTCGCTTACTGCAAATGAATTCTTCTTTGATGACGTGCCTGAATTCTCGCTCATCAGATTCAAAGATCTTTCCGCTTCTGGAGTTGATCCCATTGAAGCATTCCTTGACGGTGTCGTTGATATTATCAGTGTTGACGCGACTGATTCCAATATCGGCAGACTGAATAAAAACGGAGTCAAGACCGTTGTATCGCACAACAGAAGCTATCTTTCCATGTTTTTAAATGCTGAAACTCTGAACCTTGCAGAGAGAAAAGCTTTATCGGGTCTTGCTGATTTCAATGCATTTATTTCCGATAATATTGGCAGATATTTTACTGCGGTTTATATGCCTTTGAGTATTCGCTTCCCTGAATACCCGAATGACGTTATATCGCCCATATATACTGCAAATACCTTTGATGCATATGTTTCACTTAATCCTGACAGGTTGAGCCATATAAATGCATATTATTGCGGTGATACAGAATCTCTCGAATATATGCTTCTTGAAGAATATAAAAGAATTCTTTCTCAACAGGGCATTGAACTCATAATCAACGTTGTCAGTCAGGGTGAATATAATTCAGCTGTTGCATCGGGCAAGGCTGATATATGGATTGAATCAGTGCCTGACGGTGCTACCTGTGATAAATTCAAATATTTCAATTCTGACGGTGACTTGAATAAAACGGGTTTGTATACTGATGAAATAGATTCTCTCACTTCAACGTTAAGAGCCTCTGTCGGCTTTGCTGACAGAAAGTCAATGACAAAGCAGGTTCTTTATCTTGTAACAGAACAAGCGGTTGAGAATCCGATTTGTCAGCTTCAGACTGTTACCGCATATAACGTTGATAAGATTTCATATGATTCCGTTGGCGATAATTTCGATTATGACGGATATGCTGACGTTTTACCTCTTTTAAAAAAGAAATAATCTGAAAGGAATATCAGAATGGCAAGTATATTTTCTTCTGAATTTTTAAGCTCTGCTGCAGCCGCTGCGTCAAAGTTTCTTAAAGATAATAATATCATTCCTGCTGAAATTGCTAAAAAAGCCGTTAATTCAATAAAGCTTAATTATAAAATTTCTGAAAGATATAATAACGGAGTTGCGTTGACTCCTCCTATGGGTTGGTCAAGCTGGAATCTTTTCAGAAACAAAATCAGCGAAGATCTCATTTATGAAACTGCAAAGGCTATGAAAGACAGCGGATTGCTTGATTGCGGTTATTGTTACGTCAATCTCGATGACTGTTGGCAATCATCCTCAAGAGATGAAAACGGCAAGTTGCAGGGCGACTTTGTAACCTTTCCGAACGGTATAAAATCTCTTGTTAATAAGGTCAATGATCTCGGTCTGAAACTCGGCATTTATTCTTCCAACGGTACTCTGACCTGTGAGGATTTACCGGCAAGTCTCGGCAATGAGGCAATCGATGCTGATACCTTTGCCGAATGGGGAATTGAATATTTCAAATATGATTTTTGCCATAACGTTGCAATTCCCTCAAGAGCACCGATTCTTGAAAAGATAACAGTTTCTTCAATCGGCTCTGATGATGAAAGCGAGTATTTTGCTGAGGAAGCAATTCTTTCGGGAGATGCGAAAATTGTTGATGATGAAACACTTCCTTCAGGCAAATGTATCAGAGGTCTTTCATCAAACGGCGGCTCTTGTGAGTTTACAAACGTTAATGTTGATGTTGATGGTGTTTATATCCTCACTCTCTGCATCCGCAAGAAGAGTAACAATAATAAGTATTGCGAAATTCTCGTTAACGGCAATGATTTATATAAAGCATATCTTCCTGCTACAAAATCATTTACTCCCGAAGGCAGACATCAGATAAAGGTTTATCTTACCGCAGGGGAGAATAGCGTTAAAATTTATAATCCCGTCGCTTCAAGGCGTGACAGTGCCGCTATCCAATATACCAATATGGGTAAGGAGCTCAAACGAGCAACTGTTGAATACGCCGCAAAGAACAGTGTTGAAGAAAAGCCCATTGTTTATTCAATCTGCGAATGGGGACGCAATTTCCCGTGGCAGTGGGGTCCTGCAGCGGGCAATCTTTGGCGCACGACCCCCGATATCAGACCTGTCTGGCCATCAGTTGTCGGTATTTATGAACTTAATGTGCTTCTTGATAAACACGCAGGTGCAGGCGGATGGAATGACCCTGATATGCTTGAAGTTGGTAACGGCAGCCTTACTTTTGAGGAGAATAAATCTCATTTCACGCTCTGGTGTATGATGGCAGCTCCTCTTATTCTCGGCAATGATATCCGTGATTTCATAAAGTCTGACGGTACTGTTGACACCGATAATAAAACGCTTCAGATTATCACGAATAAAGAACTTATTTCAATTGATCAGGATGCTCTCGGTATTCAGTGCAAACGAATTCGCACAAACGGTGCAGAGGATATTCTTGTTAAACCTCTTGTTGACGGTGAATTTGCTCTTTGTTTCTTTAATAAGGCATCATCAGTAACAAAGATGAGCTGTTCTGTAAGTGAGATTGTTACAAAGTCCTTTGTTACAACTCCTTATTCAAATAACTATTCATATAAGGAGCTTTGGTCAGGTGTTGAGGGTACAACGTCTGATTTTATCGAGTCAAACGTTAATGGTCACGGTGTAAAAATATTTAAAGTGAGGTCGATATAAATGTTTGAAAAAATTAAAGATAAGTATTATTTCGGTAACGGTGCAGGGGATTATTCAATTCCTCTCGTTCGTCTTGACGTTATGCCTGAAAATACTCCTGATGAGTTGAAGTATCTCTATGAATTCTCCGTTATAGATAACTGTATTGATTACATAGGTCATCCTGATGCGATTTTGCTCAAGGACGGCAGTATTCTTGACGTTTATCCCTCTGCTCACGGTAAGGGTGCTATCAGAAGCAAAATCAGCCGTGACGGCGGTCTGACGTATCCTGATTCAATTGAAAATCAGCCTAAATCGTGGGAAACCTCCAGAGAAACTCCTACTGTATATCGTCTTGAATTTTCTGACGGAACACCTGATAAAATTCTTCTTACATCGGGTAATCCCAACTGGCACGACGGCAAGGGTACAATCGGCGGCTTCAATTTTTCTCTCTCTGATGACGAAGGCAAATCTTGGAGCGAGTTTGAGCTTGTTTTCTCAAAGAAGGATAAGGTAACTGTAATTCCGACTGTTGTTATGGCATCTCTCACAAGACTTAAAGAAAACGGTAAGTTCGTTGATAAATGGATGGGTTTCTTCCACGATGCTACGTTTGTGAATTATAAGTCAATTCTTTCTTTTGTTGACGGTAAGCCTGTCTGGAGCGACCCTAAACCTTATTTCTCAAAATACAGAAGCATTGAAAAGAAAGCTAATATGTGCGAGGTTGAGGTTATTCGCTCCGATAAGGGTCAGGGCGACGAGCTTTGCCTTATTGCCCGCAGCAATAACAAGCGTTACAATTCACTTATTTCTTTCTCAAATGATGAAGGTGTAACCTGGTCAAAGCCTAAATTTGTTCCTTCAGCACTTAACGGTGAGCGACATAAGGCTGATTATACTTCTGACGGCAGGCTTTTTATTACCTTCCGTTCAATTGAAAGATGTAAAGAAAAAATTGAAAAATTCTCTGTTGAGCATATGAAAAACTGGTTCAGTGAAGGCTGGGTTGCATGGGTAGGCACCTATGATGACCTCAAAAACGGCAATGAAGGTTATTGCAGAATCAAACTTGCTCATACATATCTCAAGAATCAGGAAGCACCTGCTCTTTCGGCTAATGCCGATACAGGTTATTGCGGTAACGTTGTTTTTCCCGATGATACAATCGTTACTTCAACCTACGGTTCATTCGGTGAAAAGAAGGAAGACGGTGGCTATAAGACATATGTTGTATCAAAGATAATCAGATTGTCTGATATTGATAAATTAATTAAATAATTAGGGGAGGATACAGAATATGGGACTTATTAAAGCAGGTATAGGAGCACTCGGCGGAGTAATGGCAGACCAGTGGAAAGAATTTTTCTACTGCGATTCACTTGAAAACGACGTGCTTATGGTCAAAGGCTCAAAGAGAGTCGGCGGCAGAAGTTCAAACACAAAAGGCAGTGACAACGTTATCTCCAACGGCTCAGGTATTGCCGTTGCAGACGGTCAGTGCATGATTATCGTTGAGCAGGGTAAGATTGTTGAAGTTTGTGCAGAGCCCGGTGAATTCACCTATGATTCATCAACAGAGCCTTCAATCTTCTCGGGTAAGCTTGGCGATACAATCAAGGAAACATTCAAAACAATCGGTAAGAGATTTACATACGGCGGAGATACCGGCAAAGATCAGAGAGTTTATTATTTCAACACAAAGGAAATTCTCGATAACAAGTTCGGCACACCCAATCCCTTTATGTTTGAGGTTGCAAACAAAAGACTCGGTCTGTTCCGTTCCGTTCAGGTAAGATGCAACGGTATTTATTCCTACAGAATCACAGACCCTCTTCTTTTCTACACAAAGATTGCAGGTAATGTAGGTGATGAATACAGAAGATAAGAAATCTACAATCAGCTCAAAACAGAGTTGATTTCAGCTCTTCAGCCTGCATTCGCAATGCTCAC
>JAGBUT010000122.1 GCA_017630695.1 Clostridia bacterium | reverse complement strand
CAAAGTAAGGAGGTAGTGCGCTATGTTGAATTATGATTTAGTTGTCGTCGGCGGTGGCCCTGCCGGTATGGCTGCGGCTCTCAAGGCAAAGGAAGAGGGCGTAGAAAAAATAGTTATCCTCGAAAGAGCAGAAACGCTTGGAGGTCTTCTTGAACAGTGTATTCACACAGGTTTTGGTCTTCATTACTTTGGAGAAGAACTTTCAGGTCCTGAATACGCAGGCAGATTTATTGAGCTGGTAGAAAAAACAGATATAGATGTTTTTACAGATACAATGGTTCTCAATATTTCTGATGATAACGTGGTAACAGCAGTAAATAATAATGAGGGCCTTATGCAGTTTAAGGCAATTGCAGTTGTTCTTGCAATGGGTTGCCGTGAAAGACCTCGTGGAGCTCTTTCAATTGCAGGCTCAAGACCCGCAGGTATTATGACTGCAGGTACTGCACAGAAATATGTTAATATTGACGGCTATATGCCCGGTAAAAAGGTTGTTATTCTTGGTTCAGGTGACATTGGCCTTATTATGGCAAGAAGAATGACCCTTGAAGGTGCAGAGGTTAAGGTTGTTTGCGAGCTTATGCCTTACTCGGGCGGTCTTACAAGAAATATTGTTCAGTGCCTTGACGATTTCGGTATTCCGCTTCGTTTAAGCTGTACTGTTGTTAAAACTCACGGTAAAGACAGACTTGAAGGCGTTACAATCGCTCAGGTTGATGAAAAGCTTCAGGCAATTCCCGGTACAGAAGAATATATTGAATGCGATACTCTTCTTCTTTCTGTTGGTCTTATTCCCGAAAACGAGCTTACAAGAGCAGTCGGCATTGACCTTGACCCCGTAACAAGCGGCGCAGTTGTTGATGAATACAGAGAAACCTCTCACAAGGGTGTTTTTGCTTGTGGCAACGTTCTTCACGTTCACGACCTTGTTGACTACGTTACCCTCGAAAGCCAGACCGCAGGCGAAGGCGCTGCAAGATACGTTCTCGGCAAAACGGAGGATGCTGCGTACGTTGCAACCAAGGGCGTTAACGGCGTAAGATACATCGTTCCCCAGAAAATCAACATAAAGAACGAAGGCGACGTTAAGCTTTATTTCAGAGTTGGTCAGGTTTATAAAAACGCTAAAACCGTTGTTAAATATAACGGCGAAGAAATCATCAGCAAAAAGCGTCCCAGACTCGCTCCCGGCGAAATGGAAAACGTTATTATCAAAAACGATATGCTCAAAGGCTTTGCAGAAGGCGGAGTTATCGAAATTTCGGTGGAGGTGTAAATCATGCAGAGAAATATTATTTGCGTAGCCTGCCCGATGGGTTGCGGAATGACCGTTGAAGTTGCTGAAAACGGCGAAATCATTTCGGTTAAAGGCAACACCTGCAAACGAGGCGATGCATACGCAAGAACCGAAATCACAAATCCCGTCAGAAGCCTCGCAACAACCGTTAAGGTTGACGGCGGCATCTATAACGTTGTGCCCTGCAAATCGGCAGGCGCTCTTCCCAAAGACAAAATCATGGATTGCATGGAGGTTATCAACAAAGCTGAAGCAAAAGCTCCCGTTAAGCTCGGCGACGTTCTTATCGAGAACATTCTCGGCACGGGAATCAACATTGTTGCAACCAATCATTGCCCCGAAAAATAAGTTCAGAAACCTGCGGAGAAAAATCTTCGCAGGTTTTATTATTTTCGATAAAATAATGTAATAATTTGTTATAAAACTGTAACTAATTATACATTGATTTATTATATATCTTATTGTAAAATACATTTTGGATTAATATAAGATTCAAGGTGACATTTTTCGATGAAAAAGAAACTTTTTTACATAATTCCAGTCCTTGCGGCAGTTGCCGTAATCGGATTTGCGGCAACAAAAATTCCGTTCCCGAGCGCACCCCCTGAAACATCGGCTGAATCCACCTCACTTGCTTCAACATCTGCAACAACCGAGGTTTTTACAAGCGAAAGCTCAACAGTAACAGCAACCGAAAAAATAACGGAAATCATCAAATCAACAACCAAAAAGCAGGCAGTCACAACCGTTCAACCGTCAACCGAAGCACCTACACAAACTTCAACAACGATAACCACAACGAAATTTCTCAATCTGACTATGCCTGATTTTCAGATTCCGACCTTAAAGCAGGAAACGACTGTCGCTCCAACAAAGCCCGTCAATGCCGAATATGATTCAAGTTGTTTTGACAACACCGTATTCGTCGGCAATTCAAGATTCGTTTCGTTCAAGAATTTCGGTCTTGCCAAAAACGTATATCCCGTTGTCGGACTTAACGTTGATACAGTTTTCACAAAGTCCGTCGCCGGAAGTTCAGTCCCCGTTATTGATGAGCTCAACGGCAAAACATACGAAAAAGTCATTCTTCTTTTCGGTGATAACGAATGCGGTTGGCCCAATCATGACGTGTTTGCCGAAAAATATGCAAAGGTTATTGCGGCGGTCAGAGAAAGAATTCCCGAAGCGGAGATTTATCTTCACGCTGTGCTTCCTGTAAGCGTAAACGCATCGGCAACAAACGAATTCGGATGCAACAACGAAACTATAACAAAGCTCAACAAAAAGATTGAAGAGCTTGCTGCAAAAGAAGGAGTTCATTTCATTCCTCAGCCCGAATGTCTCAAAGCCGAAGACGGCACGCTCATTCCCGAAGCGGCAAGCGACGGCATTCACCTCAACAAAAAATATGCAAAAATATGGATCAGCTCACTTGCTGATGAAATAATTTATAACGTCGGAGAATAATTATGAAAAAGATATTTGCTGCACTCATTGCATTGATTATGGTTTTCGCATTCATCGGATGCGCAAAAAAAGAGCCCAAATTTTACGAGGCAAACGCAGTTGCGGATGCGCTCAATCTCAATCTTGAATTCGGAGAAGAGCTTGAAAAAAGCTCTGCGGAAGTTGCTCTTGCAATCTACGGCATCGACTCTGCTCTCTGCACAAACGCAGCTATCTATAACGGAAGCGGTGCAACAGCTGATGAAATTGCAGTTTTCAACTGCGTTGATGATGCCGCAACAGAAACCGTTTATCAGGCGGCAGAAGCACGACTTCAGTATCTTTATGAAGGCTACAGCAGCTACGGCCCCGATGAAGTTCCCAAAATCGAAGCATCTTCGGTTATCAGAGAAGGCAACACCGTTATTCTCTGCATTTGCAACAACTTTGATGCCGTTCAGAAGGTTGCTGATTCTGCGGCTGAATAATCACTCGGAGATTTAATTATGGTTTTTTCCGAACCTGTTTTCATGTTCATGTTTTTGCCTGTTGCGTTACTGCTTTATTATGCTGTTCCGTTCAGGTTTAAAAACGCTGTTTTGTTTTTAACCGGTCTGCTCTTTTATTCATGGGGCGAACCGGTTTACGTGCTTATCATGATCCTTTCAACGCTTATCGACTACTGCGCAGGCAGAGCAATGGATAAGTTTGATTCAAATAAATCAGTCCGAAAATTTGCGCTGATTGTTTCGGTTGTGATGAATCTTTCGTTGCTCGGAGTTTTCAAATACAGCGGTTTTTTTGTTAACACAGTCAACTCCGTTTTCGGCAACGTTTTGACCAATCCCAATCTCCCCCTCCCCATCGGCATCAGCTTTTTCACATTCCAATCGATGTCCTACACCATTGACCTTTACAGACGCAATATTAACGTTCAGAAGAACTTCATCAATTTTGCGGCATTCGTCACAATGTTTCCGCAGATTGTTGCGGGACCGATTGTTCTTTACGATGACGTTGCAAGAGAGCTTGATTACAGAAAAATCGACATTGAAGCAATCAGCAGCGGCATTTCTGTTTTTATCTGCGGTCTTTGCAAAAAAGTGCTCATTGCAAACTCTGTCGGTGAGCTTTGGACAACAGTCAAGACCGCCGATTATTCTTCACTCCCCGCCGCAACCGCATGGCTCGGAATAATCGCATTCACTCTGCAGATTTATTTTGATTTCTCGGGCTACAGCGACATGGCAATCGGTCTGGGCAAAATGCTCGGATTCAGCTTCCCCAAGAATTTTGACTATCCCTACAACTCAAAAACCGTCAGCGAATTCTGGCGCAGATGGCACATGACCCTCGGCGGTTGGTTCAAAAGCTACGTTTATT
>JAGBUT010000121.1 GCA_017630695.1 Clostridia bacterium | reverse complement strand
GGCGGTGCAGGTCTCCACGGTGGTTCACACAAGGTTGGTTGCCTCACGCTCCCCATGTCATCAGGTAACACAGAACGTCAGATTCAGTTTATGCAGGATATGAATTCAACTATTCTTTGCTGCACACCCTCATATGCGGCATATATCGGAGAATCCCTCAAAGAGCAGGGCATTTCTCCCGATGAAATCCCCCTCAAGGCAGGTATCTTCGGTGCAGAACCCTGGACAGAAGAAATGCGCAGAGGTATTGAAAAAGCTCTCGGCATCAAGGCTTACGACATCTACGGCCTGACCGAAACATCAGGTCCCGGTGTTGCTTTCGAATGCTCCGAGCAAACGGGTATGCACGTTAACGAGGACCATTTCTTCGCTGAAATCATCGACCCTGACACAGGCGAAGTTCTTCCCGAAGGCAGCAAGGGTGAGCTTGTTTTCACCTCTCTTGATAAAGAAGCGTTTCCCCTTCTCCGTTATCGCACACGTGATATCTGCGTTCTTTCAAGTGAAAAGTGCTCCTGCGGCAGAACCCTCATCAAGATGGCAAAGCCCATGGGCAGAACAGACGATATGCTCATCATCAGAGGTGTTAACGTATTCCCCAGCCAGATTGAAACAGTTCTTCTTAACGAAGGCTATGATCCCAACTATCAGATTGTTGTTGACCGTGTTAACAATAACGATACTTTCGACGTTGACGTTGAAATGACTCCCGAAAAATTCACTGACAAAGTCAGCGAAATTCTTGCTATGGAAAAAGCTCTTGCAGGTGCAATGAAGATTATGCTCGGTATCAACCCCACCGTTCATCTTGTTGCCCCCAAGACCATAGTAAGAAGCGAAGGCAAAGCTGTCAGAGTTATTGACAAGCGTAAATTAATCTGAGAGGAGAAATAAAAATGGCAATCAAGCAATTAACAGTTTTTGTTCCCAACAGAAAAGGTGCAATGGTATCTCTTACCGATATCATCGCAAAAAACGGCATTAACATCCGTGCACTTTCAATTGCAGAAACCGAAGATTTCGGTATCCTACGTCTTATTGTTGATAACGAATCCGCCGCAACAAAAATCCTCGAAGAAAACGGATATCTCATCAAGATGATCGACGTTGTAGGTGTTAAAATCGGCGATAAGCCCGGTGCTCTTACTTCAGCTCTCGACGTACTTGATAAAAACGGAATCAACGTTGAATATCTTTATGCTTTTATGGCGAGAACAGAAAAACACGCTTACGTAGTTCTTCGTGTTGAAGATAACAACAACGCTGAATCAGCTCTTGAAAATGCAGGCTTCCACATAATCACAAACGCTGATATCTGCAAACTTTAATTAATCACCTTATCGAAGGATGTCGTTTATTCGACATCCTTTTTCTTTTTATTCTCACAAAGTGTCAAATGAAAATCTTGCAAAGTGTCAAAAACGCCTGTTATCAATAATGACTATAATAATAATAAATAAGAATAATAAATCATCAATTACAGTGACGGATGACGATTTTTGTGAATAGTTTAAATTTAATTATTTTTATTGTAAACGCAGTGTTAAAACTATATAATAAAAGAAAAAACACCGAGGGTGATATTGATGTTTTCAAGAATAATCGCAATTCTGTTATCCCTTATTTCTGTTCTGACAACACCTCTTTCGCAGTTTTCAACTGCATCCCAACTTAAAAGCGAACTCAAAAAAGGGAACTACGAAAGTCCTTATATTGAAAGAGCGCTTGACAGTGTGACCGTCAACGGCATTTCGGTTGAGAATTGCGGCATTGTGTTTCCGGAAGGCAAAATATACGAGAAAGCTGTTCAGACACTCTGTGACGAGCTTTATAAAGTAAGCGGCAAACAAATCGAAGCTGCCCCCAAAAGCTCTGACAACGCCTTTATAATTGAGGAATCAGTCGACGAATCGGAAACGTTCCGAATCAAGGTTAAAAATGGCAACGTTTATATAAAAGGAAGTCTCTATGCAGGTATTTCAAGAGGCATTTGTGCATTCACGGATGAAGTTCTTTTAACTGCAGGCTGCAGTTTTGATTTCGCTGACGGTTATGAATACGTCAAAACCTTTACCGATTACGTAACGTATGAAGATTTCGGTGCCGTAGGCGACGGTGTAACAGACGATTTCGACGCAATCATAAAAACTCACGAATATGCAAACGAAAACAATCTGTCTGTTTTTGCAAAAGAAACCGCAACGTATTATATTGGCGGAGCAAATAAAACAGCCACAATTATGACAAATACCGATTGGTCAACGGCACGATTCATTATCGATGACACAGCCGTAGAAAACAGAAGTTCCTGGGTATTCAACGTTGTTCCTTCAAAAGCAGCCGTAAATATTACCGATAAAGTATCTCCCCTCTCAATCGATACAACAAACATCGGCTCACCGCTTGATTACAAGAGCCTCGTTGTGCTTACAGATTCCAACGTCAAAAGATACATCCGCAAAGGTGCTAACCAAAACGACGGAAGCAATCAGACCGACGTTATTCTCGTTGATGAAAGCGGTAACATTTCATCTGACACTCCCCTTATCTGGGATTTTAATGCTATCACATCGGCGACAGCTTACCCCATTGATGCTGAAATCCTAACCATCAAAGGCGGCAGATTCACAACAATTGCAAACAACGCCCCATCTGAATATACGTATTACACCCGTGGAATTCAGGTAAGACGCTCAAACACTGTTATTGACGGCTTATATCACGATATAACGAACGAAGGCAAAACGGGTGCACCGTATTCAGCATTCGTCTCCCTCTCCTGCTGTGCTTTCGTTACGGTAAAAAACAGTACTTTCACAGGGCACAAAAAATACGTTACAATCGGTTCTGCAGGAACAAGTGTTACTATGGGCACTTACGATATAGGTGCGGCAACGGCTGTCAACGCAAAATTCATCAACTGCAAACAAACAAATGATATAACCGATATTGATTATTGGGGAATCGCAGGCACAAACTACTGCAAGAATCTTGTTTATGACGGCTGTGCTTTCTCTCGATTCGACGCACATCAAGGTGTTCTCAACGCAACCGTGCGAAACTCCGTGCTCGGTCATCACGGCATCAAGCTTATCGGCAGCGGTACTGCTCTGATTGAAAACACAACTGTTTTAGCCGAAGATTTCGTTGACCTTCGCTCGGATTACGGCTCAACCTGGAACGGAGAAATGATAATCCGCAACTGCAGATTTTATCCGACGGGCATATCAAACCATATTATCAAGGCAACAAACTCCGAAGATCACAATTTCGGTTACACCTGCTATCTGCCCGAAAAAGTTGTAATCGATGGCTTATACGTTCACAGAATCGGCACGAGCTATGTTTTCAGCAAGGTTAATCCTAACCACAAATCAGATTCTTACAACGCAAAGCATCCCGTTGTTGCTCCCGAAGAAATAACCGTCAGCGATTATGAAAGCTTGCTCTCGGGTAATCTCAAGGTATCTAAAAACACTGCGATTTTCAAAACGGAAATAACAGAAATATAAACAGTTAAGTATCTAAAAAATTTTCTGAAACAAGGATTACTATGGCAAAAATTAAAGAAAAGAAAAATTCAGGCCTCACTCTCGTTCATAAAATCGGTTACGGTATGGGTAAACCGAATATGGCGAAGCTAATTGCAACAACGCTCACAAACAAAGCCGTCGGCGAATAAAAAAATCGGTGCTGTACCAAAACACAACACCGATAATTCATTTAATTATTTCAATATCGTAAAACTTGCCTTCATACCTGCTATGAAGGCTTTTTTCTTTGCTCTGATTTACCGCAAAAACCTTATTTTCGGAATAAATGATTGCGATTTTAGTATCAGCATCAGAGTTTTCTGCAAAATATTTTTTAGCTTTTTTATAAAGAGGATCTCTGATTTTGAAGACGTCAGGTATCTGTGCCGCTGAAGCACAGCAAAGCATATCGCAGAGAATTTTTTCACGAAGAATCTCACTGTTGCACTTATCAGAGAAAAAGTCAAAAAGCTTTTCTGCATAATCTCCCAGACGCATCTTATTGCCGTTAACCGCATTGCCGAAACTGTTGAAAACGTCAAACGGTGAAATGCCCGCATCCTGCGTCAGATAATCAAGAGTAAAAAGGAATCTTCCGCTGTTATAAAGTCTGTCAAGAGCATCCTCGCAGTTTTTGAGCATTATGATTTCATCAGCCGAAAGCCACGGGGTTGAGGTAACCTCATAAGGCGGTTCATCAACAAACGTGCAGGGATATTCATCACTCTTTTCACGCATATCCGCACCGTGAAGGAGTTTGAGAAATCCCATCTGGAGCATATGTGCTTTGAGAGAATATCCGATATTAAAGCTGTTTTTAAAGCTTTCGAAATCCTCGCCCGTAAGACCTGCGATAAGGTC
>JAGBUT010000120.1 GCA_017630695.1 Clostridia bacterium | reverse complement strand
TTAAAACTTATGGTTATTTTTTCTAATTTTTTTCTTTATTTCTTCGCATTTTTTTATAAGAGCAAGTTCAAAAAGTCGTCTGTGGCGAAGAACCCAATCACATTTCGCTCTCATATAAAGCTGAAGGAATCTCCAGTTATCATTAAGGAAAGGATAATCAGCTGAAAGCTCGTCGTAAATACGCAGAGTATTGTCGATTGAGGGATTCTCTGCAGGGTCGCACTGCCAGTTGAGTTCGAGAAGCAGGATGGAGTCAGCCAATTTCTGCGCATCTGCACCGAAGAAGAAAAGTCGGCAATAGTCGAGCAGAGAGGTGTTCAGGTCGCAGTCGGGGAAGAAATCCATATCCGCCCATACCGCTTTGTTGACGTCGTCGGTTATGCCTTCGGAATAACTGACAGAGCCTGCAACGTAGGGTCTTGTCAGGCGGTGGATGAGTCTGTATTCACGGGGTCTGGGATTGGTGCATTCACGGCTCAGACCCGTTGTGAGAGCAAAATGCCAATCGTCACGGTCAAAATGAACGGGATATTCGCATCTTACGTTGTGAGTGATATCGGGATAGAGTCTTAAGGGATATTTTGCAGGCAGTCTGCGGCGAAGCTCGTCAATCGGGAACGCTTTGTTCGGGCCGATGATAACGCCGTCGATTTCGTCGGGCAGCTCTTCCATTTCACCGATGAAACGGATTCCCCAATCGGGGATTGAATGCGGCTGCTGTGCCGACGGCCACATCTGACACTCGGGGTGTGCGGCCTTTGCGGCTTTTGCGATTTCTCTGCAGCGAAGAACGAATTCCTCGGGCTGAAGCTCACCGGGGTCGCCGCCGGGAGGAAATACAACGTTGAGCCGGGGCATTTTTTCATAGAGCTTTCTGCGTCTTTCAACCGCAAACTCGATGGTTTCACCGTCATTATTGGGATGCCATACGGAAACGTCGAGGTCGAATTCGTCAGCCATAGCCGATGCGTTGACGATGAATTCCTCTTCGTCATATTTCATAAGTCTGTTTCTGTGTGAAACACCGCTCTGATAGGGGATGTGCTCAACGGTGTTTGTGCCGAAAAACATCATATCAAGGTAGTAACGGCGGTAATCTTCGTAGCTCCAGGCATCGTAGGTGTTGGGAGTTGTTCTGTAGCCTATCTGATGGCCTCTGATAGCTTTGTCAGGGGAGTAAACGCCCGATATATCTTCCGTGAGAGAGATTGCGTTACCGTCTTTTTCGATTTTGCGAAGGAACATACCGAATGCGAAAATGAAGCCTCGGATACCGCTTGCGTGAAGAGAAGTGCTTTTATCGGAGCAGATAATCGAATAGCTGTCCTTTGAAAGCGAAGCATCTTCAATGAAAAGAAAATTTGCTTCGTTATCGCCGCAGAAGTTTATATTTATATCTTTGTTGCGGATTCTGATTTCATCGGCAAAAAGCTCTGCAGCTTTTGTTGATGATGGAGTCTGAGCAAAGATTTCGAATTCAGTATATTTTATCATTCCGAACCCTCCAGATCTTGTTTTTTCATTGCCGTTCGTGCTATTCTGTGAGCTTCAAGTTCAGCAAGCATCTGCTCTTTTTTCTGGCCGTGAACGTTGAAAAGTAAGAGCGAAAGACCGTAGCCGAATCTTGCTGCGGCAGGAGCAAGGCAGAAGATTCCCCAGATGCCCTGAAGCACTTTCGGGTTAGTGTGAGGAACGATGTTGCCGTAAATATCTTTCTGCGGCTTGAACTTTATCCAGTCGAAAACTGCACCTGAAAGCCAGGAATGAACGCTCGATGAGAGCTTGTTGACGTAGCTTGAAACTGCGTTGACGATGCCCTCGTTTCGAATGCCCGTTTCCCATTCAAGGTAGTCGTACATATCACCTTTGAGCAGGGGGTCGCAAACGCCCATAATGTGGTTGGGCAGACCGCAGATTGTGAGAGCAACAGTGACCCAGATGAAGTCAACAAGGCTGTTGCCCGTGGGCTTGTAGCCTACAAAATAGAGGATTGTATATGCAACACCACTGAAAATACCTGCGGAAATCGCAGTTGTTCTCAGACCGAGCTTTGCAATGAGTTTGGGAGCAAGGGGAGTTATGAAATAGTTGGGGATACCCGTGAAAAGACTGCAGAGGAGTCTGTTTGAAAGTTTGCCCGTGCAGTTAAGCCAGAAGAAATCTTCCGACGCACCGCCGACACCCTTGATTCCTCCGAAGAAGTTTGAAAGCAGGAGTGCACCGAGGGGGCGGCAGGTGATGATTGATTTTGCGGATTTGAAAAATCCCGTTTCTTTCATTTCTTCTTTTGATGCGATTGAAACTCTTTCACGCATATTGAAGAAACCGAATAATGCACCTGCAACGGCAAAAAGAACGAAGAAAATCGAAAATCCTTTGTAAACCTCAGGTTGGGTAACGGCGTTTTTGGTAACGTTCGGTACGAAGTCGACAAAAACGGGCACGAGTGAGGGAAGCCAGGTGAAGAGGTTAACGAATTTCTGCGTTGCAATCAGGGTGCCTCTTTCAAGAGTGTTTGGAGTTATGTTGTAAAGCAAAAGTTCCCAACCGCTTAAATATGAAAATCCTATGCCGTAAATAATCGTTGCGATAAGGGCATAGATGAAAGTCTGTGTGTTTGTGAATGCCTCGGGGACTGTATAAAAAAGGATTGAAGCTATTGACCAGAAAGGCATTGAGAAGATGAGAAACGGACGAAGCCTGCCCCAACGGGTGCGGCATTTATCGATGATAATACCTGAAATCGGGTCATCAAGAGCATCCCATATGGTTGATACCATACTCAACGTGCCGTATGCGGTGCCCGAAACACCCATAAAGCTCATCATGAAATACTGTTTTGTTGCACCGATGAAAGAGGTGAGGTTGTTGAGAGTATATGAGGTTGCGGCAAAAGCTGCAATTTCACGGGGACGCACAAGGCGTTTTAACTCTCTTTTTTCCTCGTTGATTTCAGCGAACTGAATGTTATTTTCGCTCATTGGTATCTCTCCTTTGAGTGGTAATAATATAATAGTAACATATGAATATATCAGTGTCAAACATCAAATCGAAATGTGAACACGGGGATGAAAACTTGTTTGGTTTTAAGGAATAAGATGAAATCCGAGGGCATAAAATGAACAAAGAAAAATAAAAAATAAAAAAATTCTGAAAAATCTATTGACATTTCGGTAAAACAGTGTATAATAATAAAGCATTCAGCAAACAGAATATATCGCGGAGTAGAGCAGCTCGGTAGCTCGTCGGGCTCATAACCCGGAGGTCGCAGGTTCAAATCCTGTCTCCGCAACCAGAAAATAACAGTCGACTTTGGTCGGCTGTTATTTTTTTATCTGATAGGATTTGAAGGACGAGCGGCACAGAGCAACAGTCCGGTGGACTGTTGTGACCGCGAGCGACCAAGCGCCCGCAGGCGCGCGAGTCAAATCCTGTCTCCGCAACCAGAAAATGACAGTCGACTTTGGTCGGCTGTTATTTTTTTATCCCATAGAAGAGAAGGAGTATTCCATTTTACAAGACGTTCGTTTCTGCAAAAGATAAATTATCAATATCGAAAACGGCGCGGAATACAATTTCCGCGTTATTATATTTTTTTATGGTATTTGCTTTGGTTTTGCTGATGATTTTTTGTTTGACGGAAGCAGATTTATAGTTTATAATATATAATAGAAAATTATAGCTACGGAGGAATCGTTCAATGAGAGCTGCCGACGTTTTTGAAAATACATATAATAAGCCTGCCGCATATACTGCGTTCACGCCTTACAGAATCTGCCCTATTGGTGCGCACAGCGACCACCAGCTCGGCAAGATAACGGGTTTTGCAATTGATAAGGGTATTCATATCGCTTACGGCCCGAAGGAAAACGGTGTTATCGAAATCAAGTCACTGCAGTTTGATAAGAGAGCGCAGTGGCACGTTGCGGCTACTCCTGAAACAGTGCAGAACGATTGGGCAGACCACCTGCGCGGTGCAACGATTGCTCTTAACAAACGCTATCCTCTTCGCAGGGGACTTTGCGCAATAATCGATGGAGAGCTTCCCATCGGCGGACTTTCCTCATCTGCGGCTGTTATTATTACATTTTTATCTGCTCTTTGCACGATGAACGGCATTGAGCTTGCTCCGAGTGAGCTTATTTCCATTTCGCAGGAGGCGGAAAATGCGTACGTCGGTGTTTCCTGCGGTAAGCTTGACCAATCCTGCGAGGTTTACTGCAAAAAGAATCATCTGCTCTATATGGATTTGCAGGATGATACTTATGAACTTATTCCTCAGCATCCCGATATGAAACCGTATAAGATTGCGATTTTCTTCAGCGGTCTTGAACGCTCTCTTGCAGGTTCTGCGTTCAATATGCGTGTTGACGAATGCCGCAGTGCCGCATACGCCCTCAAAGCATATGCGGGGATGGAATACGGCAAATTCGGTGAAACGAATCTTCGTGACGTACCCTATGAGGTTTATCTTGAATATAAAGATAAGCTCCCCGAAAACTGGCGCAAACGTGCCGAGCACTGGTATACCGAGCTTGACAGAGTGCAGAGAGGCGCGGAAGCATGGCGCAACGGTGATATTGAGGAATTCGGCAGACTTTCGTTTGAAAGCGGCAAATCCTCGATTTTTAATTGGGAAACAGGCTCTCCCGAGCTTAAAAAACTCTATGAAATCATGACTTACACCGAGGGTATCTACGGCGGACGTTTCTCGGGTGCGGGCTTCAAGGGTTGCTGTATGGCTCTTATCACTCCCGATTTCGAAGAGAGCATCATTGAAAAGGTAACCCGTGAATATCTCGAGGCCTTCCCTCATCTTGAGGGCAAATATTCCGTTCACGTCTGCGAAAGTGCAGACGGTGTCAATCTTTGATTTCTGAGGTGCATTTATGAAATGTCTTATTCTCGCGGCAGGCTATGCCACAAGACTTTACCCTTTAACAGAAAATTTTCCCAAGCCTCTTCTTGAGGTAGGTGACAAAACAATTCTCGATTGGTTGATTGACGATATAGATGCTTCGGGAGAGGTTGACGAATACGTTGTTATCTCCAACCACAAATATGCTCATCATTTTGAGAGCTGGGCAAAAACAAAGTCGCAGAAGGTGACCGTTGTTGATGACGGCACCGATACCAACGAGACCCGTCTCGGTGCAGTTAAGGATATTCAGTTTGCAATCGAAACTCTCGGTCTTGACGACGATATGCTCGTTATTGCAGGCGATAACGTTCTTGATTTCAGCCTCACAAAGTTTGTTGCTTATGCAAAAGCTAAAAACACCTCCTGCATAATGAGATATTATGAGTCTGAATTCAACAAGCTCCTCAAATGCGGTGTTGTAACAATCGATGAAAACGATAAGGTTATCTGTATGACCGAAAAATCGCCCACGCCTGCAACAAACTGGTGTTGCCCTCCTTTCTATTATTACGCCAAAGAGGATGCAAGACTTGTGCAGAAGGGGATTGACAGCGGATGCGGTACAGATGCTCCCGGCAGTTATATTGCCTGGCTTTGCACCGAAACCGACGTTCACGCAATGGAGATGCCCGGCAGCCGCTATGATATCGGCAATCTTGAAAGCTACGAAAAGGTCAAGGCGGAATACAAGGGTATAACAAGATAAGAGGTGACGATTATGTTTCTGAAGGCATACGGCACAGAAATGAAAATTGATTATAATAACTCTGATGCGCTCAATTCGTATCCCTCGGATCTGATGAAGGAATACGTTCAGAGTACTGAAGAGGGTCTTGATATTGAAAAATACAAAGCTCTTTTTGAAGCGGTTTCGGCTCTCAAAAACGGTGAGCATAAGACCCGAATGAGCGACGTGATTTTCAATATGGTTATGGACGCTCCGATAAAGAAGGGTTATAAATATAACGAACCCTCAACGCTCAAAGAGATAAGGGCATTGAGAAAAGAACACGAATTTGAATCGGTTATGCCCGATGAACAGACTCTTCGCAAAAAGCTTCTCGGTGCATGGACCGGCAGAGCCTGCGGCTGTCTGCTCGGCAAACCCGTTGAGTGTATCAGAAGCAACGAACTGATTCCTCTCCTCAAAGAAACGGGCAACTATCCGATGCACAGATATATCCTCAGCTCGGATATCACCGACGAAATCTGCTCGAAATATACCTTCTGGCTCAAGGGAAAATGTTATGCCGATACCGTTGACGGTATGCCTGTTGACGACGACACGAATTATACGGTGCTTTCACAGCTTATCGTTGAGGAATTCGGCAGGGATTTTGAGTCCGAGGACGTTGCGAATGCGTGGATGAAATATCAGCCCGTTTTTTCATATTTCACAGCTGAAAGAACGGCTTTCGTGAATTTTATCAATTGCATTCAGCCGCCTGCATCGGCAATGTATAAAAACGTTGCACGAGAGTGGATAGGCGCACAGATAAGAGGCGATTATTTCGGCTATATCAACGTCGGTAATCCCGAGGATGCAGCTGAAATGGCATTCAACGATGCGAGAATTTCTCACGTTAAAAACGGTATTTACGGTGAAATGTTTGCCGCGGCAATGATAGCTTGTGCCGCAGTGACCGACAGCATTGAGGATATTATCCTTGGCGGTCTTGCACAGATTCCCGAAACGTCAAGACTTTTTGAATCTGTTATGAAGATTCTTGACGGCTATAAAAACGGTATGACGGTTGATGAATGCTTCAATCTGATTCATTCGGAATACGACGAGTATACCGACCACGGCTGGTGTCATACCATTTCTAATGCGATGATTGTTGTTGCAGGTCTGCTTTACGGTGAGGGAGATTTCGGAAAATCAATCTGTACCGCAGTAGGAATGGCTTTTGATACCGATTGCAACGGTGCAACCGTAGGCTCAATTCTCGGTATGAGAAACGGCATTGACGGTATTGATGAATATTGGCAAAAGCCTCTTAACGGTAAAATCCATACCTCGATAAACGGTCTGGGAATAATCAGAATCGAAGATGCCGTCAAAAAAACGCTTGAACATATGGAATAAAAATAAAGGGTCTGCCTCATTGAGGCAGACCCATTTTGATTAATAATTGAGTGTTTTTTCAGCCGCTTCACGCAGGCAGAAGCCCGTAAGAAGCACGGCATCCGAAAAATATTTGTCATACGTAGCGGAAAGAGCCGTTTTTGTTTCTTCGCAAGGATTCTTTCTTGCATCATAGATTGCGTCAAGCAAATCGCAACACATCAAGAATTTTCTGACCCATTTCTGCATTTCCTCAAACAGAGGCACACTTGTGTCGCTGATAAGAGCAAGGCACTTTCTCATTTCTGAGATATAGTCTGCAAAATATGAGAGAGCCTCATCCTTTTTGCCGATTGTTTCAAGGAATGAAACGTGCATCAGCACGTCGCCCATATATGCCGAGCTGTATTTTGAAAGGCAGGAAACTCCGAGGTGGTCGGCAAAGAGACCGAAAAGCTCAGCGTTATCGCCGAGAATTACCTTGTGCGCGTTAGCGAGAGATTTGTCGGGGTCGTATGCCTTGGGATTCCAGAGGAAGTCGGCAACCGTCATCAGCGGAATCTTTGAGCATTCGGCATATTCCATAACGTTTGAAATAATGCCCTCGCAGTGGCTGTAAAGCTCTGCATCTCTGCCGATTAATGCACCCAGATGCATTTCCTGAAACATTTCGGCATCGTTAACGGGGTAGTTATCCCAATAGAGGGGGCGATGCTTTGTTGCACGCAGAAGCTCATCGGCTTCTCTGACTGTCTGCACTCTTGAGCAGATTTCAGCACCTGTCCAAAAAAGATTGACGTCAACGGGAATACCCGAGCCGAATTTTGAAATATAATAATCGCTTTCGTTACCGAAATACTGTGTGGGGCAAACGGTGAGTGAAACAGCAGGGTCGATTTTTTTTAGTGTATTTTAAGTTTTGTTTGCGAGATTAAAAT
>JAGBUT010000119.1 GCA_017630695.1 Clostridia bacterium | reverse complement strand
CATAAGCAAGTCTGGCAATTCTCTGTGTACCTTCAGTTGTTGTTACGACGAAGTCCATAGCAAGGTCGTCGGTAACGTTGATACCCTTTGAACCAACTGCGTATGCACCTTCTGTATTCTCTCTGAAGAATGTCCAGTCAATGCCTTCTTCGGGAACCTTAACGGGACGAAGGTTGCAGAAAAGGTCAAGAGCCTTTCTCATTGCAACGTTTGCGCTTTCGATGTTGGGCCAGGGATCGCCTGCCTGAGGAGTGGTTGTGGGTCCCTTAAGGATAACGGGGCATTTCTTGAGCTCTTCAAGAACGTCATCAGGAATTGCTTTGTTAACAGCAACTCTGTTTTCGATTATAAGACCGTCGATTGTCTTAAACTCAATCTTGCCTGCGTCAACGTCATCTTTAAGAAGGAAAGCAAGAACTCTTGCTGCTTCGTTTGTGATGATGGGACCGATACCGTCACCGCCGCAAACACCGATTGTGAGTTTTTCAAGGTTAGCGAAATCAACGAAATCGCCCTGCTGCTTGATAGCTTCGCTTCTTGCATCCTGCTCTCTGATAAGAGCTTCGAATTTAGCAAGAGCTTCTTTAATCTGTACTTCAGTCATTTTTATTTCTCCTTACTGAGCTGAATTCTTTGTGTAGTTGAGAAGTCCGCCTGCAAGAATCATAGCGGTCTGTCTGTCTGAATAATCGTAGCAAAGCTCGTATTCTTCATTCTTTGTGAGGTTCTTGAGAATAACCTTTGTGCCGTTTTCGATACTTGCTCTGATGCCTTCAAGTGCGAGTGAATCGTCTGTATCGATTCTGTCGTAATCATCTGCATTAGCAAACGTGAAGGGCATAATACCTGCGTTGATGAGGTTGGCGCAATGGATTCTTGCGAATGACTTTGCGATAACAGCCTTGATTCCGAGGTAAAGGGGAACAAGAGCTGCGTGTTCTCTTGATGAGCCCTGACCGTAGTTCGCACCGCCGATGATGAAGCCTTTGCCTGCAGCCTTGCAACGCTCTGCAAACTTTTCATCGCACTGCTTGAAGCAGAAGTTTGAAAGGTAGGGGATGTTTGAACGGTAGGGAAGAATCTTTGCGCCTGCAGGCATGATGTGGTCGGTTGTGATGTTATCGCCAACCTTAAGGATTGCAGGAGCTTCGATGCTCTCGGGGAGGTCTGTGCTTGTGGGGAAAGGCTTGATGTTGGGGCCGTATTTGATTTCAACGCCGTCCATCTCTTCAACCGTTGCAGGCTTTTCGATGAGGTTGTCGTTGATGATGAATCTTTCAGGAAGATTGATTTCGGGCATTTCACCGAGCTCTCTGGGGTCTGTGAGACAGCCTGTGATTGCTGATGCTGCTGCAACTTCGGGGCTTACAAGGTAAATACCTGCATCTGCAGTACCTGAACGGCCTTCAAAGTTTCTGTTGAATGTACGGAGTGAAACACCCTGTGACTGGGGTGACTGACCCATACCGATGCAAGGACCGCAAGCACACTCAAGAAGTCTTGCACCTGCACCGAGAATGTCGGAGAGTGCACCGTTGAGTGAAAGCATATTAAGAACCTGCATTGAACCGGGAGAGATTGTCAGGCTTACGTTGGGAGCAATCTTCTTGCCCTTGAGGATAGCCGCAACCTTGAGAAGGTCGAGGAGAGATGAGTTTGTGCAGGAGCCGATGCAGACCTGGCTGATTTCGATATTGCCGATTTCCTTGACTTTCTTTACGTTATCGGGCATATGAGGCATAGCTGCCATAGGCTCGAGTGCGCAAAGGTCGATATCAATGATTTCGTCGTATACTGCATCCTCGTCGCTCTTAAGCTCTGTCCAATCTTCTTCTCTGCCCTGAGCCTTGAGGAATTCTTTTGTGATTTCGTCGGAGGGGAATACTGATGTTGTTGCACCGAGTTCGGCACCCATGTTGGTGATTGTTGCTCTCTCGGGAACTGAAAGGGTTTTTACACCTTCGCCGCCGTATTCGATGATTTTGCCAACGCCACCCTTAACACTCATAATGCGAAGAACTTCAAGAATTATATCCTTTGCACTTACCCAGGGTGAAAGTTTACCTGAAAGTCTGACAAGTGTCATCTTGGGCATTGTTGTGTAATATGTACCGCCGCCCATTGCAACTGCAACGTCAAGACCGCCTGCACCGATTGCAAGCATACCGATACCGCCGCCTGTGGGAGTGTGGCTGTCGGAACCGATGAGAGTCTTGCCGGGTTTGCCGAATCTTTCAAGATGAAGCTGATGGCAGATGCCGTTACCGGGTTTAGAATAGAGGAGACCTCTCTTCTTTGCAACGCTCTGGATGAATCTGTGGTCATCAGCGTTTTCAAAACCGGTCTGAAGAGTGTTGTGGTCGATGTATGCAACCGAAAGCTCTGTGCGTACTCTTTCAACGCCCATTGCTTCAAATTCAAGATAAGCCATTGTGCCCGTAGCATCCTGAGTGAGAGTCTGGTCAATTCTCAGACCGACTTCCGTGCCGGGAATCATTTCGCCGCTGACAAGATGGCTTTTGATAAGCTTTTGTCCGATTGTGTAACCCATATCAGTTACCTCCGTATCTTATATTTAAAAATATACCTTAAAATTGTATTGCAACAATCTTGCTTTGTCAAGTCAAAAATAAAATTATAAAGGAATTTCAACCATGTTTTTTTCAATCAGCTCTACAGGATGATAAGAAAGTTTTGATTTTCTCAAACCTTCATCACCGCAATCCTCTTCACGGTTAACGTATCTGACAGAATCATCTGCCGCAAAAGTTTTGAGAAAACTGTTTGTGAGCATCTGATAAGCACCGCTGAAGCTGACGTCAGCCTTTTCGATATGAACAAACAGTGTGTCTCCGATAATTTCGCCGAATGAATATCCGATAATTTTATCGCCGATATGCAGATATCCGCCGTGCATATTGTATTTCTTTCGATTTTCCAGTACCTCGATGCACATTTCGAGTTCTTTCATTGCACTCTCGTCTTTTTCAGAGTTAAATGAAAAGCTCTTTGTGAATTCAATAAGCTTGTCCGTAACCGAATCGTCAATAACGTCGAATGAATAATCAGGATAAAGCTTTTTGAATTTGTTGATGTGATTTCTCGGTGTGCCGTATTTTCTGCCTGCAAGCAGCATCATCGGTTCTTTTTCATAGAGATAATCAAACCAGTCTCTGTCGGCACTGTAATTGCATTCGGGATATTTTGCAAGAATAAAGGGAAGTTCAGCTTTGTTAACACCGCAAAGCGTCATCGGAATGTTGTTTTCAACGCAGTGCTTGTGAAGTTCATCAAGCATACCGTCAACGTTTCTGCCAATAGGGTAGGTGAAACAAATTTCGCCCGTGAAATTTGATGAAAACGTAATTGTACCGTCGTAAACCGCATAATGATTATCGTAATAATTTCTCCACATTATCGTTGCGGCCGTTGAACGGTCACATTGTCTTGCAGGGTAATTCTGATAAAATGCATTTATGATTTCATAATCGTCAAAAGTAACTTTTTTAAATTCCATTTATCTATACCTCTTTCCGAATTGGAATTATACCATCCATTATTATGATTGTAAATATCTTAATAATTATTTTGGAGATTCTGTCAAATTTTAGTTGCATATAATTAAATCTTCTGTTATAGTTATTGTATATTTTAAATTAGGAGAAAATTGCTTATGCCTTATAAACTCAAAGATCATATCTGCAGATTTTGTAAGATGTTTGCGCTTGACGATGCAGCAGTACCCAAGGCTCTTTTTGAAGCTGAAGCAGTTAAGCCTGACCTCAAGGGTTTCCCTTATCCATTACCCTCAAAGAAATCCGATTATTCCTGCAGTGTAAAAATCGGTAATATCGAATGGTTCGGTGCTTCAAACGGTCTTACACGTTACGATTCCGAAGCTGAAAGATACGAAGATATAGTTATGTATTTCAGTGCACCGAGAGACCTTCTTGATAATAATATCAAAGCTCTTCTTCCCGAAGGTGAAAATCTCTGGGTACTTACTGATACAGGTGTTACTTTCATTGAAATGAGAATGGTCGGCGCTGAAGAAAAGGCCGATATTCTTCGTGCTGAAAGTGAAAAATACGTTGATAGACGCGGTATGAAGAGCCAGAAACATCTTCGTGAGGGCAGAAATCTTGACAGTATTCTTCCTTACGGTCATTCCGATAACGACGGTTGCTTCACCGCTACGTATGCAATGGGTGAGCTTTTCCGTTACGCTGTTTACAAGAAAGAAAAGGGTGCAGAGCATCCCGACACTCTTCTTGCAAGAAAATATGCTCTTCGTTCAACTGAAGCAACGCTTCTTCTTGCTCATATCACAGGCAGAGGCGACGGTTTCGTTGCAAGAACTTATCTTTGCCCTGATGAACCCGTGCCCGATGACGGTATCTTCTTCAGAAAGAATGGTGATACTGCAGTCTGCCTTGAAACAACCTGCTCAAAAGAGTGGGATTGCGTAGGTGCTGAAATCTATTGCGGTGCTCCCATCCCTGAAAGACTTTCAAAGCTTTATACCGACCTCGGTTATTCACACGACGGTATTGTCTATAAGGCTGATACGAGCAGTGATGAAATCACAACTCATTTCCTTTTCTTCAAGTTTGTTCACGATATCCTCGGTGCAGAAGATCCCGAACTTGATAAGATTGTAATTGACACTTGTAAGGGTCTTATGAATCATATTATCGATAACGGCTATATCCTTCGCGATTTCACAGGCAAGGCAACTTCCTGGGCAAAGTGGAATGAAGAATATTTCGTTACGGATTACGGTTACGTTGACGCTTGCCTCAATTCATCCGAGGTTCTTATGTATCACCTTGTAACAATGGATATCACCGGTGAAAAAGGCAAATGGCTTGAAAGCTACGAGCATCTCATCAACGATAGACATTATGATGATTATGCCGCAAAGCATTTTGATCGTCTTTTCCAGTGCTCAATTGCAGGTGAATTTGAATTCACCGAAGATATTATGTATGGTGACCATATGCTTGCCTGCCTTTCATATTTCGGTCTCGGTATTCTTGAAAAAGATCCCGTTCGCCTTGAAAAATACCGCAACGGTTTCAGAAGCTGGAGAACTTCTCTCGAAAGAGAACATAACCCCGGTTATGACCTTCCCTTCAAAATTGCTTGTCCCGATGATGAGATTGATTTTGAAGCTCTTGCAACGTGGTTCTACAGAACTAACGCAAGCCGTCTTGCCGCAGGCGTTTCTCTTACAAGCAGACACGACGTTGCAGTTAAGACTCTTCAGGCAGGAAACAAAGAAATTTCCGTTCTTCTTCCTCCCGATGAAAGATTCATCTCCAAATATGACCGTAATCCCGTTGCACTTGTTAACGAGGATTCAGGCGGTATCACTTGCGTTGAAAGTGCATACGTTTACGGTTATGCTTATTGGATGGGCAGATATTACGGATTCTTTGAATAAGAGGTGCAGAAATGAAAAATAAAATTCATCTTATAGGTAATGCTCATCTCGACCCTATCTGGCTCTGGAGATGGCAGGAGGGCTGCGGCGAAGTGCTTCAGACGTTTCGTTCGGCAGTTGACAGAATCAAGGAATATAAAGGCTTTATTTTCACTTGTTCGTCAGTATCATATTATAAATGGGTTGAAGAAATTGACCCCGAGCTTTTTGAAGAAATCAGAAAGCTTGTCAAAAAAGGCAAGTGGGTACCCGTAAACGGTTGGTGGGTTCAGCCCGACTGCAATATGCCCGATGCAGAAAGCTTTGCAAGGCAGGCTCTTTACAGCCAGCTTTATTATCATGAAAAGTTCGGCACAATCTGCAAAACGGGTTATAACGTTGACTCATTCGGTCAAAACGCAATGCTTCCGCAGTTCCTCAATCAGGGCGGTATGAAGTGCTACGTTATGATGCGTCCCGATAAAAATGAAAACAAGGAAATGCCTGAAAATCTTTTCTGGTGGGATAGTCCCGACGGTTCGAGAGTTCTCACCTACAGAATTCCTACCGGCTACGGTGAAAGCGGCATAAATGCCATCAAAAACGCAATTTCCGTTATGGAAGAAAGAGCAGAGAATACCGGTCACGGTATGATGCTGTTCTACGGTGTCGGCAACCACGGCGGCGGACCTTCAAAGGGTGATATCGAGTATCTTATGAATCTTATGGATGAAGAAGGCTACGAGCATATCGAGTTCTCTTCACCCGATGATTTCTTCAATGAAAATTGCACAGGTCTTTTTGACGTGCCTTCATGGGGCGACGAAATGCAGCACCACGCAAGCGGTTGCTATTCTGCAACGGGTCTTGTTAAACAGCTTAACAGAAAGGCTGAAAACTGGCTTGTCAGTGCAGAAAAATGGAATTCCGTTGCTGCAAGGATTTCAAATCTCCCTGCTGCAACAAAGGCATTCGGTGACGCTTGGAAAGAGGTTTGTTTTAATCAGTTCCACGATATTCTCTGCGGCTGCTCCATTATGGAAGCTTATGATGACGTAAGAGACGCAATGGGCTACGCAATGACCATTGCCGCAAAGGAAGAAAACAAAGCTATGCTTAAGATTGCAGGCTTTGTCAACACATGGCTTGACGGTGTTTCCGATACCGTTTCCTGCAACGAACGTCATCATTGCAGAAACCTTAATTTCCCCAGACCCGTTATCGTTTTCAACCCTCTGTCATATGAAGTTGAGAACGCTGTAAGAACGTATCATCCTTCTGCAAGAGTAACCGATTGCGACGGCAACGACGTGCTCTTCCAGAACGTTCGCTCATCCCGTTCAAACGATTCACATCTTGATACCGAATTTATCGCAAAAGTTCCTGCACTCGGCTACGCAACCTATTGGCTTTGGCACGCAGATTCCGACGTAGGTGAATTTGAAAAACCCGCTTCATCCCTCAAGTGTGACGGGCTTACCATTGAAAACAAGTTCATCAAGGTTGCTTTCGATGAAGCAACGGGCGGTATTTCAAGCATTATCAATAAAGAAGACGGCTCTGAATATATCGGCGGTGAAACCTGCATTCCCACTGTTGTTGATAACTCAAAGCCCGATACCTGGGCACATAATATCTTCAAGTTCGATACAACAATCGGCACAATGAAGCTTGATTCAATTGAAGTTGTTGAAAACGGTGATGCAAGAATCGTTGTCAGAACAAAGCACGTTTATAACGGCTCATATCTCAAGCAGGATTTCATCCTTGCAGAGAATTCAAAGGTGCTTCGTGTCAAGTGCAAGTCACTCTGGCAGGAGGATCTCACAATACTCAAGATGCCCGTAACTCTTACAGGCAATAATCCGATTTCAACTTATGAAATCCCCGGCGCTTATATTAAGAGACCCTGCAACGGTGAAGAAGAACCTGCACTCACTTGGGGTGACGTTACAGCGGATGGCAAGGGTCTTGCAATCATCAGCGATTCAAAATACAGTTACGATTGCATCGGCAACACTCTTCGCCTCACTCTCATCAGAAACTGCATTTTTGCAGACCATTATTCAGACAGACCTGCAGCAGATTTCAATTACACTGATGAGGGTATCAGCAGATACGAATATGCTATCTATCCTCATTCAGGTGAAGCTGAAAACAGCGGAATTCAGCGTATTGCCGCTGCGTTCAATGCAAGACTTGTTGCAATTCCCGTTGGATATCACAAGGGCACAATGCCTCTTAGAGAGAGCTTTATCAGCATTGATAAAGAAAACGTTGCTCTTATGAGCTTCAAGTTCTGTGAGGATGGTTCAGGCGATGCCGTTATCAGAGTTCGCGAAACAAACGGCAAACGTACCAAGTGCGCAATTGTCTGCGATATTCTTGATGCAGGTTTCTGGTCAGATTTCAGACCCTTTGAAATCAAAACTTTCAGAATTAATGCAGAAGGTTATGTAACCGAAACCAATTTCCTTGAAGGCGTAACAGACTGATAATTAAACAATCGGAGCAGCATTCAATGTTGCTCCGTTTTTGTATATACGCTGTGATTTGGTGAAAAATAAACCTCAATGCAATGAATATCGGGAACGTTAAGTGAATAACAGTTATTGAAAACCGCAATGTTTTGTGGTAATATTCAATTCAATGAGGTGAAATTTATGCCGTTAAACAAATTATCAGGTCTTAAACCCGAAAAAGTATTTCGTTATTTTGAGGAGATTTCAATGATTCCGAGAGGTTCGGGTCATATGGAAAAGATAAGCGGATACTGTGCAGATTTTGCAAAAGAAAGAAATTTAAAATTTATAAAAGATAATGCATGCAACGTTATTATTTTCAAAGACGGTACGGCTGGCAGAGAAAATGAAGAGCCCGTAATCATTCAGGGTCATCTTGATATGGTGTGGGAAAAATCATCCGATTCATCAATTGATTTTGAAACCGACCCTCTCGACCTTGCGATTGAAAAAGGATTTATTATCGCAAAGGGAACAACTCTCGGCGGTGACGACGGCATAGCGGTTGCTTATGCTCTCGCTCTTCTTGATTCGGATGATCTTTCGCATCCGCCTCTTGAAGTAGTCTTTACAACCGATGAAGAAACAGGAATGTGCGGTGCGGAAGCAATTGATACGTCTGTGCTTCGAGGCAAGAGAATGATTAATATCGATTCTGAAGCCGAAGGTACACTCTGGGTGAGCTGTGCAGGTGGTGCAAGAGCTGATATCCGCTATGAATTTTCAGCAGAATCCGTCAGCGGAACAGTTTGCGAAATATCTGTTTCAGGTCTGCACGGCGGTCACTCGGGCACTGAAATTCATCACGGCTACGCAAACGCAAATAAGCTGATGGGTCGTATTCTTGAAAATCTTTCATCGTCCATTGATTTCTCGCTTGTTACAATTGATGGCGGTTCGATGGATAACGCAATCACCCGTGAATGTGTTTGTAAAATTGCTCTTTCAAGTGAAAGCGAAGCTCTTTTCAAGCATATCAACCGTCTTAACTCCGATTTACGTAAAGAATTCAAGAGCACTGACCCCGATTTATCTGTAAGAATCCGTAATTGCGAATCTGTCAGATACTGTATCAGCAAGGCTGATTCACAAAAAATTATTTCAATGCTTAACGAATTCCCTTGCGGTGTTGTTTCGATGAGTAAATCGATTGAAGGACTTGTTGAAACATCCCTTAATCTCGGTGTAACCGCAACTAAAGATAATTATATTTCATTCACTTTCCTTTGCAGAAGCAGTGATAATTCGCAGAGAATTGCTCTTACCGATAAGCTGACAGCCATAGCTGAGAAATTCGGAGCAAACTGCACCGTTCACAGTGAATATCCTGCGTGGGAGTATAAAGAAGATTCCGAGCTTCAGACGGTATTTGCTGATACTTTCAAGGATGTTTTCGGCAAAGAAATGGTAGTTACCGCTATTCACGCAGGTCTTGAATGCGGATTGTTCTGCGGAAAAATTGCAGGTCTTGATTGTGTTTCTTTCGGGCCTGATATTCTTGATATTCATACTCCGCAGGAAAAACTCAGCATTGAGTCGAGCGCAAGAATGTGGGAATATCTCCTTGAAATTCTGAAGAGAATCTGATTTTTCCGAATATTCTTATATCGCAGATTTTGATAAGTCTGCCGATGCTCAGATAAAAATTGATAATTTCACTTGCGTAAAGAATGAAAATATATCCTTTAACCGAATAAACGGGCAAGATAAACCAGACCATTATGACACAAAGTGCAGAGTCAATTATGTTATACCTCATCGACTGAATCTGTTGGTCAAGACCTTTCAGCATTCCGTCGGTGACGGTATCGGTATACATTACGGGAATAAGCGGTGCGAGTATTCTGATATACAGCACCGCTTCATCTGTTTTATAAATTAAATCCGAGATAATCGGTGCAAATGCAAAAAGTCCTGCAGCGCAGATTGTTGAATAAATAAGCGTTCTTTTCAGGTTTTTTTCAACGGTGCGGCTTATTGCATTTCTGTCTTTTCGTTCGTGCTTTGCGGCAAGATCGGGAATCAACATCGATGAAAACGAAGTCAGTATCGCACAAGGATATAATAAAATAGGCAAAGCCATTGCGTGAATGTTTCCGTATGCGGAAAGTGCCGCCGCTGACCCCGTACCCGATTTTTCAAATCCTTTAGGGATTAGCAGATGTTCAATTGTAAGAAGAATACTTCTTGCGCAAGTTCCTGCGGCATCGGGAATTGCGATTCGTAAAAGACGGTTAAATTCAATTTTTGCCTTTTCGGTTTTCTTATCTATTCTGAGTGTTTTGAGCAGAAATGAAAGGGAAAATGAAACAGCTTCCGAAACCGTTATAGCCGCAACGATAGATGCACAAGCGGATTTTACGTTCATATTCTGAATCTGATTGAGAAGAATAATTGCAGTGATGATTTTTGTTCCTTGTTCGATTAACTGAATAAACGAATAGGGGATAACGAGATTACTTGCCGTGAAATATCCGCTTAAAGATGCGGAAACCGCAACAAACGGCAGACTGAATGCAAGGATTTTTAGTGAGTACGAAGCATTTGAATCGCAAATCCAATTTTCTGAAATAAAATCAGAAAACAGAAAGAGTATCAGGCAAACCGATAAACCGCAAATCAATGCGTATGAGTCAAACATATTCATTGATTTTCTCAAATCGTTTTTTCTGCCTGAATTTATTTCAACCGTCACTCTCGTTGATGCAAGTTTTATTCCTGCACAAGAAAAAGTAACGGCAAGGGAATAGACTGTTGTTATCAGTTGAAACAGACCGATACCTGCCGAACCGATTTTTGACGTTAAATAAGCATTGAAGCTGACTGCAACTGAACGCATAATCAGATTTGTAGCCGTCATAATCAATGTATTTTTCATCAGATTTGTTCTGAAATTCATTCAAATCAACCTTCCTTTATAATCAAATTTATATTGACAATAAAGGATTATTATGTTAAAATACATTGCAATTTAATAGCAAAAGCTGTGAAGGGGAGGGCGCTTTAAAAAGCTCTCAGAGAGTCGGCGGCAGGTGAAAGCCGATGTGCGGATTAAAGTTGTTGTAGCCCCCGAGCTGATGGGAAGAAAACGCTTTTTGCGTGATTAGACCCCGTCCGAGAATGCTGCGTCAATGCATAGGGCTTGTAAGAGCCCAAAGAGTGGCACGTTAAGTGCAATTTGAGTGGTACCGCGGGTATGAATTTTACTCGTCTCATTGATTTTTTATTAAATCCGTGAGGCGATTTTTTTATGTCTCACAAGAAAGGACGGTCATTTATGGCAAAAGAACTTGCAACAAAGTATGATCCCAAAAACGTTGAAGATCGAATTTATGATTTTTGGCTGGGTGGCAAGTATTTCCACGCAAAAGTAGAAACTGAAAAAAAACCTTATACAATCGTTATCCCCCCTCCGAACATCACCGGTCAGCTTCATATGGGTCACGCTCTCGACAACACTCTTCAGGATATCCTTATCCGTTGGAGAAGAATGCAGGGCTATGACGCACTCTGGCTTCCCGGCACTGACCACGCATCAATTGCTACAGAAGCAAAGATTGTTGAAGCAATGAAGAAAGAGGGCGTTACAAAGGACGACCTCGGCAGAGAAGGCTTCCTCAAGCGTGCATGGGCTTGGAAAGAACAATACGGCGGCAGAATCATCGAGCAGCTCAAAAAGCTCGGTTCTTCCTGTGACTGGGACAGAGAACGTTTCACTCTTGATGAAGGCTGCAGCAAGGCAGTTCTTGAAGTTTTCTGCAGACTTTATGAAAAGGGTCTCATCTACAGAGGCGAAAGAATCATCAACTGGTGTCCTCATTGCCTTACTTCAATCTCCGATGCAGAGGTTGAATACGAGGATCAGGCGGGTCATTTCTGGCATCTTCGCTATCCTTTCAAGGATGGCAGCGGTTATCTGATGCTTGCAACAACAAGACCTGAAACTCTTCTCGGTGATACTGCTGTTGCTGTTAACCCCAACGATGAAAGATATAAGGATCTTATCGGTAAGACTCTTATTCTTCCCATCGTTCACAGAGAGATTCCCGTTGTAGCCGATGAATACGTTGAAATGGATTTCGGTACAGGCGTTGTTAAAATCACACCTGCACACGACCCCAACGACTTCGAAGTAGGCCTTCGTCACAATCTTCCCGTTATCAACTGTATGACAGACGATGCGAAGATTACTGCTGATTATCCCGCATACGCAGGTATGGACAGATACGAGGCTCGTAAGGCTATCGTTAAGGATCTTGAAGCAGAAGGCGCACTTGTTAAAATTGAGGATTACAGCCACAACGTCGGCACCTGCTACCGTTGCCATACAAGCGTTGAACCCAGAGTTTCAAAGCAGTGGTTCGTTAAGATGGCACCTCTCGCAGAGCCTGCAATTGATTGCGTTAAGGACGGCAAAACAAAGTTCGTTCCCGAAAGATTTGAAAAGACATATTTCCACTGGATGGAAAATATCAAGGACTGGTGTATCTCCCGTCAGCTCTGGTGGGGTCACAGAATTCCCGCATATTACTGCGCTGAGTGCGGTGAAGTAACAGTTGCAAAGTCAGCTCCCGATTGCTGTCCCAAGTGCGGCGGCAAGGTTGAGCAGGATCCCGATACACTTGATACCTGGTTCTCATCAGCGCTCTGGCCGTTCTCTACTCTCGGCTGGCCTGATGAAACACCCGAACTCAAGCATTATTTCCCCACAAATACCCTTGTTACGGGCTATGATATTATTTTCTTCTGGGTTGCAAGAATGATTTTCTCTTCCTGTGAACAGATGGGTAAGGCTCCCTTTGATACCGTTCTT
>JAGBUT010000118.1 GCA_017630695.1 Clostridia bacterium | reverse complement strand
TTATCCTTGAGGAGCTTGAAGCCTTCAAGGGTGTTGCAACCGCACTGAATGTAGTTTGAGGGGTCAAAGATGCAACCCATTCTCTCACCGTAGTGCTCTGCAAGTTCAACGCATCTTTCGGTGATGTCACCGTAGATGCCTTTTTCGTTTTCGTGGCAGCAAAGGATACCGTGCTCGTTGGCATAGTCAACCATTGCATCGAGGCGTCTGTAAACCTCGTCTTTATATTCTTCAATCTTCTGACCCTTTGTGAAGAAGAAGCTGAACATTCTTATATATTTTGTTTCAAGCACTTTTGCAACTTCAACAGTCTGCTTGAAAGCTTCAAAGTGAGGCTCGAAATCATCTGTGATTTCAATTTTGCCGTAGTGAGAGCCGATTGATGAAACCTTGATTCCGTTATCGTCAAGGAGCTTTTTGAGCTCTTTTGCTTCCTCTACGTTGAAATTTGAGATGTTTTTGCCGCTGACGTTGCGAAGCTCGATGTACTCAATGCCGTTTGCTTTGCAGGCGGCTATCTGCTCGTGAATATCGGCAGAAGCTTCATCTGCGAAAGCAGAGAATAAAAATTTAGCCATAATATTTCCTCCTGAAAATAAGATTTGCCTAATCAAAATAATTTTAACACTTTTTCATAATATTTCAAGTAATATAATTAAAATATTTAAAATAAAGATACAAATTATTTTGATTGCCTTGCCGATTTCGGTTGACATAAATATTTCTGTGGGTTAATATTGAAATAAAGATAATAAGAAGGAGAAAGTTATGAAGAAAATACTTGCTTTTATTCTTGCAATCGCAATGCTTTGCGGAATCGCGTCTGTGCCTGCAAACGCTGCAGAAATTCAGAATGGCGAAACCGATTACCCTTATATTTTTGTTCACGGAATGGGTGGCTGGGCGCCGGGAGGAGCTTATTATTCGCTTTCGCCCTATTGGGGCGGCGGACTTCTGCCCGGCTCTGAAACTGATATTATAAAGATACTCAATGATAACGGAATCGAGGCTTACGCTCCTGCGGTAGGACCTCTGAGCAGTGCGTGGGACAGAGCCTGCGAGCTTTATGCACAGCTTACGGGCACCGTTGTTGACTACGGTGAAGCTCATTCAACTGCACACGGTCACGAAAGATACGGCTTCAGCTACGAAGGTAAAGCAACTATGGGTGAGCCGTGGGATTTAGAGGATAAAATCAACCTCGTCGGCCATTCTTTCGGCGGTGCAACGGTCAGACTTCTCACCTCGCTTCTTGCTTTCGGTGATGAAGCTGAAATTGCCGCAACGGGTGATGAAACAAGCCCCCTTTTCAAAGGCGGTCACGATTGCGTTCATTCCTGCATAACTCTTTCCGCACCCCATAACGGCTCGCAGGTTGCAAACCGGCTTGTTGACCCCGATGTGACGATGTATCTTATGTCGGGCGTACTTAACCTCATCGGTATGGTTTTCGGCAACAATTTCCTCGTTTTCGATTTCCAGCTCGGTCATATGGGTCTCACCCCGAAGCAGAATCAATTCCGTGCAGGCTTCAGCCTTGACGGTATAAAATGCTATGCGGAAAAGGATAACTGCGGCTACGATATGACTCTTCGCGGTGCGGCGGAGCTTAACGAAAAAATAAAGCTCGCTCCCAACACCTATTACTATTCCTACACAACGGAAAACACCTGGGATATATCCGAAAAGCTTATTCCGTCAAAGGGATTGAGTCTGATATTCTATATTTCATCGATGATGCTTTCCTCGTCAAACGGCAAGGTCGTTGACGGAATCAAGATTGAGGGCGATTGGTCACTCAACGACGGCATCGTGCCTCTTGCTTCTGCGAGATATCCCTCGTGCGACGAAGAAACCGCACTTTCATATGAATCGGAAATCGAAAAAGGCAATGCGATTGAGTCGGGCAGATGGTATTATTTTGATACGATGACAGGTATGGACCATTTTGATTTCTGCGGAACAAAAGATTATCCCGAAGGATTTGAAGAATTCTATTTCGGAATGGTGAATACAGCAAACGAAAGATAAAAAAAGCAGGCTTGTTAATTTACAAGCCTGCTTAATTTTTAGTTGATTATTCTGCGTCGTCAGCGTTTTCCCAGTTATGCCAGACAGCCTGAACGTCATCGTTATCTTCAAACATTTCAAGCATCTTTGACATATTCTTGATGTCGTCGGGATTGGTGAGGGCAGTGTATGTTGAGGGAACGTATTCAACTTCTGCTGAAACAAAAGCATAGCCCTTTGCTTCAAGGTCGTCTCTTACAGCACCGCAATCGTTGGGTTCTGTTCTGATTTCGAATACGCCTTCGTCATCTGTGATGAAGTCTGTTGCACCTGCTTCGAGAGCATCTTCCATAAGCTTATCTTCGTCAACGCCTTCTGCTTCAACGAGAAGAACGCCCTGCTTTGAAAACATAAAGGAAACGCAGCCTGACTGACCCATATTTCCGCCGTATTTATCAAAGTAGTGACGAACGTCGCCTGCGGTTCTGTTGCGGTTATCGGTAAGAGCTTCAACGATAACTGCGATGCCTGAGGGGCCGTAGCCTTCGTATACGATTTCTTCGTAATCTGCGCCGCCTGTTTCGCCTGCTGCCTTTTTGATGATTCTTTCGATGTTATCGTTGGGAACGTTGTTTGCCTTAGCTTTTGCAATAACGTCCTTGAGTTTTGAGTTTGATGCGGGGTCGGGACCGCCTTCACGAACAACAACAGCGATTTCTCTGCCGATTTTGGTGAAAATCTTTGCACGCTGATTGTCAGTTTTTTCTTTTTTGCGTTTAATTGTGCTCCATTTTGAATGGCCTGACATTTAAAAAACCTCACTTTGTTTTGATTTACATTAACTTTGTTATTATATAACAACACTTGTGATGTTGTCAAGATTTTTGATTACTTGCCCTTTGATTCGTGGATAAGGAAGAATACGTCGCCATCCTTGATGATGCCGCTTGAAGCGAATTCTTCAGAGGGTGTGGATTCGCTTTCGTTATAAATGAGCTTACCGTCTTTGATGTTGAAAACGTAGAAGCAATCGCTGTCGTCAACGTCAACGGTGAGCTTGTTGTTTTCTTTTACGCAGGAGCCTCTTTCGGAACTTGCACCGTAGAGAATAGCAAAGCTGGAATCGCTTCTGTAATTGATTCTGCAATATGATGAGGTGCTGTCTTCCATATAATAGATTCCGTAAGCAACCTGCTTGCTTGAGCAGGATGCAAGGAAAAGCATTGATACAGCAAGAATTGTGCAGATAATTTTTTTCATTTTGACACTTCCTTTATATTGTGTGATTGAAGCCTTCACCGAGTATTTCGTTGGCTTCGCTGACGATGATGAACGTTTTGTCATCCGTTGCCTTGACGGTTTTGATGATTCCCGAAACCTCTGATTTTCTTGCAACGCAGATGAGCATTCCTTTATCTTCGCCCGTATAAGCACCCTTTGCAGGGAGTATGGAAACACCTCTTTTTGAGGATGAAACGATTGCTTTTGAAACCTCGTCGGGTTTTTGAGTTACAATCATCATCATTTTTCCGTTTCCCGTGCCGTAAATCATCGTGTCGATAACTCTGGTGCTTACGAAAATCATAATAATTGCGTAAAGACCGCTGTTGATACTTCCGAGAAGAATCATATTTGCCGCAACGATTGCCGCATCTGCAACAAGAACAACGCTGCCCACAGTGATATGCGGAAACTTCTTGTGAACAAGCCTTGCAACGATATCCGTGCCGCCGCTTGTTGCACCCGTTATCATTATCATTCCGAGCCCTGCGCCCTGAAGCAGACCGCAGAAGAGCGATGCGAGAATTTTATCGCCCGTGTAGTCGGGCATAAAAGCAAAAACGTCAAGCGCAACAGAAAGAAGAAGCGTCACCCAGAGCGTTCTTGCAACAAGATTTTTGCCGATGAAGAGCCACATGAGAATCAGCAGGGGAACGTTGAGCACAAAGTTCGTTATGCCCACGGGCACGGCGAAAAGGTGATTGAAGAAAACGGCAAGGCCCGTAACACCGCTTTGAGCAATATCGTTGGGCACGACGAAGCTGTTAACGGCAATCGCATAAAGCGAACATCCGACAATCCAGATGAGATTGTTTTTTGCGGTTTGCAAAAGGTTATCTTTTGTGAAGAGTGAAGCGAATTTTTCTTTATTCATCACCGCTGACCTCCGCAGACGAAATTGCGGAATAAAGCTCGCGGATTCTTTCTGTTCTGCCTTTGAGATAGAGCCATCCGAAAAGGCATTCAAGACCCGTTGCGTAGTGGTAATCAGCGCTTGATTGGTTTTTCGGAATACCGCCCGTGCGAGCGTTTCTGCCTCGCTTGAAAACAGCGAGTTCATCCTCTGAAAGCATTGGTATAATTGAGTTCATCGCCGCTGCCTGAGCCTTTGCGCAGACCTTTGAACTTGCCGATTTATGCAGAGCGTTAACGGGTCTGTTGGCTTCGCAGACGAGTTCGCTTCGAACGAGCAAATCAAAAACCGTGTCGCCCACAAATGCGAGATTCAACGGGCTGAGTGATGCAACGTCAACCTTTTTATCGAGTAACAAATTCAGAATTATCCCCCTTTTCAGGATTGTCTCCTTGAATCAGTTAACAAAGTCAAATTCAAGGTCGTAAATCGAAACGGTGTCGCCCTCGTTGATACCTTTTTCACGAAGAGCATCGATGATACCGCTTGAAATAAGTATTCTCTGGAAATACTGAAGTGATTCATAGTCGTCAAGGTCTGTGCGCTGAAGAATTTTGAGAAGCCATTTGCCTTCAACAAAATAAACGTCGTCGATAACCTTGATTGTGAAGCCCTTGTCATCCTGCTTCTCATACAGTTCGAGAGGAATGATTTCGGTTTCGTATTTCTTGATGGGGGGCAGGGTGTGGAGCTTATTCCATACTGCATTGACAAGCTCTGTTGTGCCCTCTGTGATGGGAGCACAGATTGTGTGGTATTCATAGCCTCTGCTCTCGAAGTAGTCACGCAGTCTTTCAAGCTGTTCGTCGGTAGCAAGGTCAATCTTGTTAGCGGCAACAATCTGAGGACGCTTTGCGAGTTCGGGGTCAAACTTCTCAAGCTCCTTGTTGATGATTTCGAAATCATCAATCGGATCTCTACCCTCACTGCCTGCAGCGTCAACGATGTGAACGAGAAGTCTGCAGCGGTCAACGTGGCGGAGGAATTCGTGACCGAGACCTACGCCGTCACCCGCACCCTCTATGAGACCGGGAATATCAGCCATAACGAACGAACTGCCTTCACCCATTGAAACAACACCGAG
>JAGBUT010000117.1 GCA_017630695.1 Clostridia bacterium | reverse complement strand
GAGTTTCAATCATCCAGAAGGCTAACGTAATCAAGACAACAGACGGTAAGTTCCTCAACCTTTGCAAAGAGGTAGGCAAGGAATATCCCGAAATCACAACAGACGAATGGTACATCGATATCACAACCGCAAAGCTCATCGACAAGAAGAGAAGAACTGATTTCAAAGTTTTCGTTCTTCCCAATCTTTACGGTGATATTATCACTGACGAAGCTGCTGAATTCCAGGGCGGCGTTGGTACTGCAGGCAGCGCAAACATCGGTAAGAAATACGCAATGTTTGAAGCTATCCACGGCTCTGCTCCCAGAATGATGAGAGAAGGCAGAGGTCAGTACGCAGATCCCTGCTCAATGCTCAGAGCAGCTGTTATGCTCCTCTCGCACATCGGCAAGCAGACTGAAGCTGACAAGCTTGAAAGAGCTCTTGATATTTGTATGTATGAAGAGAAGAAGCTTCACATCACCGGCAGAGCAGACGGTGCAACCTGCGAAGATTTCGGCAACTACGTTATGGAAACTCTTTCCAGCCTTTAATAATAATTTCGGGGATATGTCAATCGGCATATCCCCTTTTTCATTGAAAAAAGCACCGAAGCTTAACGCAACGGTGCTTTAATTATTACATTATAATTATATTTCGGTTTCGGATACTGTTTCTTCAACAATTGCGGTAGCTTCGGGTTCACCTTCCATAAATCTGATGAATTCGTCGCCACTCATCTTTTCGTTGAGGAAAAGTTCTTTTGCAATAATATGGAGTTTATCCATATGCTCTGAAAGAATAGCTTCGGTTCTCTTATATGCTTCAGTGATAATTCTTTCAATTTCAGCATCAATTTCAGATGCAACAGCCTCTGAATAATTGCGTACCTGCGAATACTGTTTTCCAAGGAAAACTTCGTTATCACCGCTTGTGAAAGCAATCGGACCGAGCTTATCGCTCATACCGTATTTGGTAATCATATTTCTTGCAATTTCAGTTGCACGCTGAATATCGTTTGATGCACCCGTTGAAATATCACCAAGCACAAGAGCTTCAGCAACACGTCCGCCAAGAAGGCTGACAAGTGAATCAAGCATATCGCTCTTTGTTGTATAAGTCTTATCCTCGGTGGGTCTGTAAAGCGTGAAGCCGCCTGCAAGACCTCTGGGGATAATCGAAATCTGATGAACGGGATCTTTATTTTCAAGATAATAGCTTGAAACTGCGTGACCTGCTTCGTGATAAGCGGTGAGTTTCTTTGCCTTCTCATTCATTCTGTTTGATTTCTTTTCAGTGCCGATTTCAACCTTGAGTGAAGCTTCATCAACCTCAGTCATTGTGATTGCCTTTTTACCTGCTCTTGCAGCAAGAAGAGCCGCTTCGTTGAGAAGGTTTTCAAGGTCAGCGCCCGTATAGCCTACGGTTGCATGAGCAATGCTCTTAAGGTCAACGTCGGGAGCAATAGGCTTGCCCTTTGCGTGAACTTTGAGAATTTCTTCTCTGCCCTTTGTATCAGGATAATTTACGGTAACCTGACGGTCAAATCTGCCGGGACGAAGAAGTGCAGGGTCAAGGATATCGGGTCGGTTTGTAGCCGCAATAACGATAACGCCTTCATTTGCACCGAAGCCGTCCATTTCAACAAGAAGCTGGTTGAGAGTCTGCTCTCTTTCATCGTGACCGCCGCCCATACCTGCGCCTCTGTGACGGCCTACAGCGTCGATTTCATCAATGAAGATAATCGCAGGTGAATTCTTCTTTGCCTGATCGAAAAGGTCACGTACTCTCGATGCACCTACACCAACGTACATTTCAACAAAATCTGAACCCGAAATTGAGAAGAAAGGTGCGTTTGCCTCGCCTGCTACTGCTCTTGCAAGAAGAGTTTTACCCGTACCGGGAGGGCCAACGAGAAGAACACCCTTGGGAATTCTTGCACCGAGAGCATCAAATTTTGAAGTATCCTTGAGGAATTCAACAATTTCGGTAAGCTCTTCTTTTTCTTCATCGGCACCTGCAACGTCAGCAAAGGTTGTTTTTCTCTTCTCATCCTTTGCCTGCTTTACTCTTGCCTTGCCGAAGCTCATTGTACGGTTATTCTCATTGCTCATCGACTGATTCATTCTTTTGAACATCATGAAAGTGAATCCGCCCATAACAAGGAGAAGCAACAGAGTGGGAAGAATCTGATAAATCCACTGACCCGTTGAACCGCTTACGTAGGTCGCTTTAATCATAGCGTCCTTATTCTGTTTGTTATATTCCATAATGTCATCGTGCACGTCTTCAATGAAGAGGTTAACATTAGGAACGGTATAAGTTTTAACAGCAGGGTCATCCTTGACCTTGTAAGTCAATGCACCGCTGCTCAGGTTAAGATTATATTCAGTAACCTGAAACTCATCAAACAAGGAAACAACCTGATAATATTCAAGCTTTTCTTTTGTCTGAGTACCAGCATAGAGGGTAATTCCCCCGATAATCATAACCGGAATGAGAAGATAAGGCAGAAGATGAAGAAGCCTCTTCTTATTCTTTCCGGGCTTGTCGTTTTTTATATTCAAACGGCAACACTCCTTTGTTTTTTATTCGGAATAAACTTCCCACTTAAGAACACCGATATAAGGAAGGTTTCTGTATTTTTCAGCATAATCAAGACCATAGCCGACAACAAACTCATCAGGAACTTCTGCACCTGAATAATCGGCAAAAAGGTCAGGAACTGCTCTTCTTTCAGGCTTATCAAGAAGGGTGCAGATTTTGAAGGAACGGGGATTTCTTGTCATAAGAATTGATTTGAGATAGCTCAGAGTTCTGCCTGAATCAAGAATATCCTCAACGATAAGAACGTCTTTACCCTCGAGGTTAATATCAAGATCCTTGATAATCTTAACGGCACCTGATGAGGTTGTTCCGTCCTTATAACTTGAAACACACATAAAGTCGATTTCGCAAGGAATTGTGATAGCTCTCATAAGATCAGCCATAAAAACTACAGATCCTTTAAGAACGCTGACGAGGAGAAGATTTTTATCTTTATAATCTTCACTGATTCTTTTGCCGAGATCAGCAACGATATCCTGAAGAGTTTCTACGCTGTAATAAACTTTTTCAATATCTTTAAGCATTTTAAAAAATCCTTCTGAATTTATTTTGTTATCTCAATCCTGATTATTCTGTTTGTGTTATTTGTCAAAGCAAATCGGGAATCAATACCGATTCCTTCAACGCACATAACACCCGATTCATCGGCAAGGATGATGAGTGAATCTCTTTTTTCGGGCAAGAGCGAAAGCTCGTTAAAGAGCTTCTTGAGAGATTTGGTGCATCGTTTCGGAAGAGTTATTTTATCCCCTGCGGCTCTGCTTCTGAACTGAGCCTTTCCAATTATTTTATCATAATCAAGATAGAAAATTGAGATATTATTTGAAATTTTTTGTGAACAATCTGTTTCGTCGGTTACAAATGAAACGTCTACGGTTGCATTACCAACGGTATATCTCCCCTCTTTGAGAGGAACGCAATTAAATCCACCTTCATTTTCTTGAGGAAATTCAAGAATTCCGCTTCTGACTCTGACGTTTATACCGCCGTTAATCTGTCTGATTCCCCCGTAAGAAAGGATATGCAGAATTTCATCAACAGCCTTACCGTCAGGCGTGATACCAAAGTGATTTTCAATAATGCGGATGATTGCTCTTTTCTTAATCGGAAGAGGTGCATCAGCGATAACAGAAGCGCTGAATGATTCGCCCGACTGAGACTGCAAAACAATTTTACACGCACAATCGGAAAGATACAATTCATCCTCACGCAGCGAATCGATGCACCGTGATGCAGTTGTTTCGAGTGACGGATTAATCACACGAAGCTCGGTGAGAACGTTATGCCTGATTCTGTTTCGAGCATAAACAACATCAACGTTTGATTTATCAATCACATAACCCACGTTATTCAAGCGGCAATATTCTTCAATTTCAGCTTTTGAGCATTCAATAAGAGGGCGGATGAAATTATCCCTGACGGGAGGAATTGAGCCGAGGCCTCTTAAAACGCTTCCTCTTGTGAAATTGAAAAGGAAGGTTTCGGCACGGTCTGTTGCGTTGTGTGCCGTTGCAACCAGAACACCGTGACCGTATTCTTCAAAGAATGAATATCTGACGATTCTGCCTGCCTCTTCAAGACCAATTCCGTTTTGCTCGGCAAAACCGATAACGTCTGCCCTGCAGATTCGAAGAGGAATATTATTCTCTTTACAATATTCTTCAACAAATCTTTCGTCCGAATCAGCTTCCGCACCACGGATTCCGTGATTAACGTGAATTGCCTGAAGTGAAAAGCCGATAATATCCTTGAGCTTATCAAGAATATGAAGCATCGCCATTGAATCGCTTCCGCCTGAAACTGCAGCAACAACAGATGAGCCTTCATCTATCATTGAGTATTTTTTGACAACGGATAATACTTTATTAATCATCGTAGCTCTTTTCCAACGCAAGGAAGAGTGTGTGCTCACCATCCCAAGCGAATTCAACCGTGCCCGTTTCACCGTGACGGTTTTTGGCAACGATAACCTCAACGGTATTTACGCTCGCCTTCTCGTCGGGAACTTCCTCATCCTCTTTTTCGCCTTTGTAATAGTCAGGTCTGTAAAGCATCATAACGATGTCGGCATCCTGCTCGATTGAACCCGATTCACGAAGGTCGGCAAGCTGGGGCTTATGGGATTTACCTCTGCCCTCGGTTCCTCTCGAAAGCTGTGCACAGCAAACGATGGGAATGTTAAGATCCTTTGCCATCATCTTGAGACCTCTTGTGATTTCACTGACTTCCTGAACACGGTTTTCACTGCGTGTACTGCCCTTGATAAGACCGAGGTAGTCGATAATAACGCATTCAACACCGCCGAGACGACGGATTTTAGCCTTCATTTCGGGAACGGTGATTGTTGAAGTATCGTCAAAATAAAGTTCGCAATCATTAAGTGCACTTGTAGCGTTGCCGAGCTTTATCCATTCATCGGGCGAGATGTTGCCGTTTCTCATCTTCATACTGGAAACTCTTGCTTCCGTGCCGAGAACACGCATTGCAAGCTGTTCCTTTGTCATTTCAAGCGAGAAGAAGAGAACCTTTCTCTTGCCGACTGCCGCAACGTTTCTTGCAAGGTTGAGCGCAAAGCTCGTTTTACCCATCGCAGGACGTGCACCGATGAGAATAAGGTCGGAACGGTTAAGACCCGTCAATACCTTATCAAGGTCGGCAAAGCCCGTTGTAAAGCCTTTATACAAATCCTTATCTTCACCCGTGAGTTTCTGCAAACGGTCATAAACGTCGCTTACGATGATATCACGAAGCTTTGAAGGAGCGTTTGAGGTTTTACCCTGCCTGATGTTATAAATTCTCTGCTCAGCATTATCGAGAAGGATATCTGCCGTTTCTTCCTGCGCAACAGCCATATCAATCGTTTCGCTTGAAATCGAAATAAGCGTGCGAAGATAAAACTTTTCTCTAACGATTTTTGCGTACATCTCGATATTTGAGGTCGATGGTACCATCTGAGCGAGTTCAAGAAGATAATTTCTGCCCGATGCGTTATCATAAACACCCTGCTGAACAAGCTGTTCAAGAATAACAAGAGGGTCAATTTTCATACCCGAACCGTCAGCAAGAATCATTGCAGAAAAAATTGCCTGATGCTGGGGAAGATAGAATGAATCAGGGCTTATGTAAACAGCCGCCTGCGAAAGGCAAGATGAATCAACAAGAATACTGCCGAGCACCGCCTGCTCCGCTTCAAGGCTGAAAGGCATATTTAAATTGTCAAAAGAAAGAATGCTGTTTTCTGCCATGTCAATTCTCCGTTTATGATTTTATTCGCCTACTCTGACAAACATTGATGCGCTGATACCGTTATAAAGCTTAACTTCAACGGGATATGTGCCGAAAGCCTTGATATCCTCAACAACAACCTTACGCTTATCAAGAGAAAGACCGTATTCCTTTGCGATTGCTGCAGCAACGTCCTTTGAAGTTACCGAGCCGAAGAGTTTGCCGTTTGCACCTGCTTTTGCAGTGAGCTTAACGGTTTTGCCTTCAAGCTTTTCTGCATTGGCTTTTGCAGCGGCGATTTCAGTATCGATACGATGCTTCTCGGAAGCTTCTCTGTTGCGAAGCTCACTCATTGCCTGGGAATTAGCTTCCATAGCAACTTTTCTGGGAAAAAGGAAGTTTCTTGCATAGCCGTCAGAAGTGCTTACAAGCTCACCCTTTTTACCGAGACCTTTTACGTCCTGAAGTAAAACAACTTTCATTTTTTATATCTCCTTAATTTTTTGAATATTTTTCATAGAAATCTCCGATAGCTTTTACAAGGGTTTCTTTTGCTTCGGAAACAGTGCAATCCTTGAGTTGACAAGCAGCCATTGTCTGATGACCGCCTCCGCCGAGAGATTCCATAATTAACTGAACATTGATTTCGCCAAAGCTTCTTGCCGAAACGTTGACCGCACCGTTTGAAACGTAAAGCACGAACGATGCTTTTATATCCGTTACGTTCAGAAGTTCATCAGCAGCTTGTGCCGCAATGATTCTGATATCAGGTGAATCGATTTCCGCAACGGAAACTGCACAGGAACAAATTGTCTGCGCATTTGCGATAACTTCATTGCGAAGCCTGTTATCCTCAAGTGAATTTGAGAAAAGCTTTTTGACAGATACGGTATCGGCACCTTTATCTTTAAGGAATGCCGCTGCTTCGAAAGTTCTGACACCGGCACGGATAACAAAATTCTTTGTATCAAGCATAATACCGGCAAATAGAGCTTCAGAAACAAACTGCGTTACGCCCGAGCCGTCACCGATATACTGAAGAAGCTCCGCTACCATTTCACTTGCGGATGAAGCACCCGGATCGTGATGAAAAAGAACAACGTTATTCATCTCTGAAACAGAGCGTCTGTGATGGTCAATAACAACCCTTTTTTCTGCCGATTTAAGCAATTCAGGGAATTCAACAAAGGAATCAATATGAGTATCGACAATAACGGTGAGCGTCTTTTTGCCCATAAGCTCCGATGCCGTATTATAATCAACGAAGAGACCTTTCATCCCCTCTGCCTCTGCTTTTTCAACAAGTGAGAGGGCAAGAGTTTTCTTTTTGTCCGTTGCGATATTAACGGGGATACCGAGCGTATTTACTGCGCACGCAACACCGATTGCCGAGCCGATGGCATCAAGGTCAGAAAAATTATGACCCATAACAATTACGTTGCTGCTCGTTTTGATAAGCTCTGCAAAAGCCGATGCAACTACCCTGCTCTTGACTTTCGTTCTCTTTTCGGCACTTTTTGAAACACCGCCAAAGAACTCATAGCCGTCTTTATTCTTGATTGCAATCTGATCGCCGCCTCTGCCGAGAGCCATGCCAAGAGCTTTTCTCGCATTATTCTCACAATCCATAAGCGACGTGCCGCCTGATGCACCGATTGAAAGAGTTACACCGATATTTTTTTCTTTATAAGCAAACTGTCTGACTGTATCAAAAATCGGAAACTTTTCTTTGGCCATCGCATCGAAATTCTCTTTTTCAGTGAAGATGAAATATCTGTCATCACCGATTTTACGCACGGCACTGTTATGTGACTGTGCCCACGAATCGATTTCAGAATCGATGCGGCTCTTGATTTCCGCCCTTTCGCTGTCACGGAATTCAGAACGGGAATCGTCAAGATTATCAATCTCAATCAGAAGAGCATACGGTCTTGACTTTTTATAGCTGATTTCCGTTTTTCTTAACTCTGTATTATCGAGCCAGAATAGAATGCGGCATATTTCACCGCCGTATTCAAACGAATTCGAAAAAACACTGTAGTATTTATCGTTTACCTCTGCCGAAACGCTGAATGACGAATCAAAATCCTCAAAGCTTTCTTCATTGATAAAATCGAAAACCGACGTGGACTGAGTCAATTCATCCTGCGAAATTTCATTGATGAATCTGTTATTGCAGCAGGTTATGTATCCCTGCAGATCACAGACTGCAACGGGAAACGGATAAGACGAGATAACATCAGGGTTAGTGAAATCAAGTTTCTGTGAAATTGACTGCATATATTTTTTGTAACGGATTCCCGCAGAAACAACTCTGTAAGCCGCAACAGAAAATATAACAAGCGCAACACCAAGTTCCGCAAGAGCAATCCACGGCTTGAAATATGCGGTTACACCTATAACCGCTGCCGCAAATGCTGCAAACAGACAGACAAGAAGCTTATCATACCAAAAGCCCTTAAGTTTCATTTATACCTCCATAATAATCGGAAGAATCATCGGACTGCGTTTTGTTTGTTCATATACGAAATGCGAAACAGAATCACGGAGTTTGCCCTTAATCGCATTCATATCGCTGATGTTACTGTAATAACAGTTTTCAAGAGATTTTTCAGCAACCTTACGTGCCTGCTCAATAAGAGCTTCGTTCTCTTTAACGTAAACAAAACCTCTTGAAACAACCTCGGGCCCTGCAATAAGCTGACCCGTTTCATAATCAAGTGAAGCTGTGACAACGATGATACCGTCCTGACCGAGATGCTTTCTGTCACGAAGTACAACGCTTCCGACGTCACCGACACCTGAACCGTCAACAAAGACTTTTCCCGCAGGTACGGAAGCAACACTCTTGATAGCTTTGGACGAAAGCTCGGCAACATAGCCGTTATCAGCCATAAAGATGTTTTCAACGGGGATACCCATACCCTGAGCGAGCATTGCGTGTTTGCGAAGGTGTTTCTGCTCACCGTGAACGGGAATGAAATATTTCGGCTTGACAAGACCCATAATGAGTTTCAACTCTTCCTGACAAGCGTGACCCGAAACGTGAACGTCGTACATCTTTTCATAAATAACCTCGGCACCGAGTTTAAGAAGCTCGTTAACAACCTTGCCTACGGTTTTTTCGTTACCGGGAATAGGTGTTGCCGAAATAATAACGTAATCATTGGGGCAGATTTCAACCTTTCTGTGGTCGGAAAATGCCATTCTTGAAAGTGCTGACATAGGTTCGCCCTGACTACCCGTTGTTATGATAACAAGACTGTCGGACGGATATTTATTAATCAAATCAGCATTTATAAGCACGTTATCGGGGATATTGAGATAACCGAGCTGTGCACTGATATTGACAACGTTTTCAAGGCTTCTGCCCATAATGGCAACCTTTCTGCCGAGAGATGCCGCAACGTTGATAATCTGCTGGACTCTGTGAATATTTGACGCAAAGGTTGCAACGATGATTCTGCTCTTGCCGGCTTTTCGGAAAAGAACGTCAAAGGATTCGCCTACCTTACGTTCACTTTCTGTATAGCCGGGTCTTTCTGCGTTTGTTGAGTCTGAAAGAAGAGCAAGTACTCCTTCGTCACCAAGCTGTGCAAATCTTGAAAGGTCAATCATACCGCCATCGATGGGGGTGCTGTCAACCTTGAAGTCGCCCGTCTGAATAACCGTGCCTGCACCGCATTTGATTGCAAGAGCAATAGCGTCGGGAATAGAGTGATTAACGTGAATCATTTCTACGCTGAATTCATCAAGCGTTACAACGTCACCCGGAGCAACTTCATTGAGCTTTGCGGAACTTAAAATGCCGTGCTCTTTAAGTTTGCCCTGAATAAGACCGATTGTAAGTTTCGTGCCGTAAACGGGAATATTGACGGTTTTGAGAAGATATGCAAGACCGCCGATATGATCTTCGTGACCGTGAGTTATGAATATACCCTTGATTTTATCTGCATTTTTTTCAACGTAAGTAAAATCAGGAATAACGAGGTCAACACCGAGCATCTCGGGATCGGGAAATGCGAGACCGCAGTCAACAATAAACATTTCATCCTTGTATTCATAAAGAGTCATATTCTTGCCGACTTCGTTGAGACCGCCAAGGAATGCTATGCGAAGCGGAGTTTCATCAACGGGCTTTCTGTATTTCTTTGCAGAGCCGTTTCTCGACTTGAAAGATTTTGAATTTTTCTTATACTGAAAGCTCTTTGATTTCTGCTTACTTGTGCCCGCATTATCCTGACGGGGATTCTGCTTTTTATCATTTGAAGCTGAATTCTTTTTAGCCATTGTTTTCTCCTGTTCATAAATTTATATATTTGAAAAGACGTATGTATCGGTAATAATGGTCAGAACGCTCCTGACCCATCTTATATATTATTATAATATAAATATAAAGTCAAGTAAATTTGAAATATTAACCTTTTATTCAAATTTATTATAACATTATTTTCATTCCACCTCACTGATACTCACTACCCTTTCGGGATATATTATTGTCTTATAACGGATAAAATAACCCAAAATTTCTCTTGTATTTTCACAAAGCTGATGATATGATAATAAAAAACATTTAATCGGAGAAACAAAATGGCAGAACTTAAAAAAGTTGAAATATACACCGATGGTGCTTGTTCAGGCAATCCGGGTCCCGGCGGTTGGGGTGCAATACTTCGCTACGGCACCCACGAGCTTGAGCTTTGCGGCGGTGAAAAAGAAACCACTAACAACCGTATG
>JAGBUT010000116.1 GCA_017630695.1 Clostridia bacterium | reverse complement strand
TCAGATGTCTCTGAACGATATCCTGAATTGAAGCCGAAACAAGGAAATACTGCTGGCGAAGACGAAGGCTCTTTCCTTCGGGGTGATTATCCGCAGGATAAAGAACCTTGCTGATAACCTCTGCCATAGCCTTTTCTTCCATAGCTCTCATGTAGTCGCCCTGATTGAACATAGCCATGTCAATGCCGTCAACCTTTGCTGACCAGAGACGGAGAACAGCTGCGCCCTTGCCGTCTTTTGCGGCAACCATCATATCATAGGGAACAGCCTTTACTGTTTTGCAGCCAATCATTTCAACATGGTGGAACGGACCGTCCCAATTATCAACAACTTCGCCTTCGAATTTAACTTCCACTGTTTTGTCTTCTCTGGGAACAAGCCATACTTCGCCGCCGGGAAGCCAGAAGTCAGGCATTTCAGTCTGCCAGCCTTCGATAATTTTCTGCTTGAAAATGCCGTATTCATAGAGAATTGAGTAACCCATACCTCTGTAGCCCTGATTTGCAAGAGCATCAAGATAGCAGGCTGCAAGTCTGCCGAGACCGCCGTTGCCCAGACCCGCATCAGGCTCGCAGTCATAGAGTTTGTCGAGCTTAACGCCGAATGATGCAAGAGCATCCTTGGCTGTTTCTGTGAGATTAAGATTATAAAGGGTATTTTTGAGAGTTCTGCCCATAAGGAATTCCATGCAGAGATAATAAACTTTCTTCTGCCCCTTTTCTGCCGAAATTTTATCAAATTCACGGCGTGAATCCCTGACCATATCACGAGCGATTATTGAAAGCACTCTGTAAAACTGGTCGTTGGTCGCATCCTTGGGGGAAACGCCGAAAAGGTGTGACAGCTTTGCGGAAATTGATTCTTCAAGCTGTTTCTTTGTGATTTTCATACTGATTACATCCTTCCATACTTCTTATAAAGTATACTCTATAAGTTTACACTAATTTTGATGATTTTACAACAAATTTTTTACAGATAGTTAATTTAAAATACTTGTAAGAGATAGAAATTTAGGATATAATATTTAAAAAATTTGTAAAACTTGTTTAATATTAAACTTTTTGTGATTTTAAGGTGATTTTTTTGAACGATTTCTATTCGACATCTGCCGAAATGTATCTTCGTGAACAAAAAGAAAAAAAGGATATAAAATATATCGGCAGAGTTGCGGGAATGTGCATAATTTTCTATGTTGTAATTCAGAATGTGCTTTCTCTTTTTCTTCTTTCGGGCACTCTCCGCTCGGCTTATTATTCCGACCCCGATTTTCAGAGCGTTGTTTCCGTTATTTTCTCGGTTTCAAGTGTTCTTGTGCCTTTCGCTGTGGGCGGATATTTCATCAACAAACGAACAAAAACAGATATTTTCAATCTCTCTGCACCTGTCAGCAATAAACTGATGCTGACGGCAGTTCCGTTAGGATTTTTTGTCTGTCTCGTCGGTAATTATGTGACGAGCTGTTTCGTTGATTTTGTTGACAAATTCGGAATACATCTCACAGCACCCGAAACAGAAACACCGTCGGGATTCGGCGGCAGATTTCTTTATGTGCTTTCGATTGCGGTTATTCCGCCGCTTGTTGAGGAATTTGCAATCCGCGGAGTGGTTATGCAGCCGCTGAGAAAATACGGCGATAAATTTGCGATTCTTGCATCGGCGATTGTTTTTGCCGTGCTTCACGGAAATCTTGTTCAGGCACCCTTTGCTCTGATTGCAGGCATCGGAATCGGCTATGCTGTTTGCATCACAAACAGCGTGTGGACAGGCGTCCTGATTCATGCAATGAATAATCTTTATTCCGTTGTGATTGAATTTATGATAGCGGATATAACCGATGAAGCAATGCTCGATAAGGTTTATATCATAACAACCGTTCTTCTTTATGCGGTCAGTATCGCAGGTTCGGTTTTCTTCTTTATTCTCAAGAAAAACCGCAAGATTATGCCGTCATTCACGGCGCTCAGAGAAAAAAACAAGCTGTTTGCATTCATCTGGAGCATTCCCATGATTATCGCATTGATGATTATGTATTCCGTAACCAAAAACTATGTTGAATTAGGATAAGAAAACGGGTCACCTGATGGTGACCCGTTAATTATTTTTCTATTGTTGCTTCTTCCGTGTCTTCGTTCTTCTGAACGGGTCTGAACATATTGAAAGCGTGCTTTTTGATGTCGATAACAACTTTGTTATCATCTCCGCCGTATTCGCCGTCAAGTGTCCAGGGAAGGGGAGAGCCGTCGAGAGTTTCGATTTCAATGTGCGAACCCTTGACGAGCTTTATATATCTTTCGTCAAATTTTCGTGCAACAGCACTGGTGAGAGTGGTTGCCCAACCTTTGACGTTTCTGGGGTTTTCAACAAGAAGAACTTCAAATTTTCCGTCGTTGAGGCAAACAAGCTCGGGATCAAGATGGATGACTTTTGCGATAACATATGAGTTGGAAATTGAGCCGAAAATATATTCGCCTTCAAAGACCTGATCGTCAACCTTAACGCGAAGGGGAATGGGATGAATATCCTTGATTTCCTTTGCCGCTTCATAGAAATATGCGAATCTGCCGATTTTGTTTTTGAGACTCTGAGGTGCGGCATAAGAGCATTCTGTGAGCGCACCGAATGATGCAACATAGGTGAAATATTTGCCGTTGAAAGTGCCGATGTCATAGGGAAGAGCATCTTCCGAAACGATGAGCTGAGCGGCTTTTCTGGCTTTCATGGGCAGGCTGAGAGTGTTGCCGAGATCGTTGGTTGTGCCTGCGGGAATATAGCCGATGAGCGGTTTTTTGTCAAGGCTCATGATGCCGTTCATCATCTCACAGAAAGTGCCGTCACCGCCCCTGCAGATAACGATATCGTAATCCTTGCCGAACTCACGGGCATATTCCGTTGCATCGCCGGCTTTGGTGGTGTTGAGAACGGTTATTCCGTAACCCTCCATGCCGAAAATGTTGGTTGCTTCAAGCAAATCGTCGTTGATTTTGTTCCTGCCGGAACGGGGATTGATAATCATCAGAAGCATTTTTTTCATAAACAATACCTTTTCTCTTTCACAACTTAAAAACAAAATTCATTCTATTGTAACATAAAAACATGTTTTATGCAAGGAATATTTCGTTTGACATAAAAAACAAAAGGATATATAATTTCAATGAACAAGGGCCCGTAGCTCAGCCGGGAGAGCGTTCGGCTCGCATCCGAAAGGTCATGGGTTCAATCCCCACCGGGTCCACCACAGATATTCAGTTTTTCAGGAGGAAAATATAATGTCAGATAAAAAAGTTTGTATGATTGCTCACAGGGGCTACAGCTCAAAATATCCCGATAATACCGAAATCGCTTTCATCAAAGCGGCGGAGAACCGTTCGGGCGGCGCAGAAACCGATGTGCGTATTACGAAAGACGGAGTTTTTGTTACAAATCATAACGATGAAGTAACTTTTTTTGACGGTACGGAGCTGCTTGTTGAAGAGCATACATTTGCCGAGCTTACCGAGAAACCGCTTGAAAATGATGAGTCCGACGATGTTGTTTATCTTTGCACCTTTGAGCGTTATCTTGAAATTATGAGAGATAACAACATGATTTGCTTTATCGAGCTAAAAGGACCTTATACAGATGAGCAGGTAAGAGCCGTTTTTGAGATGTGTGAAAGGGTTTACGACCTGAAAAAGTGCATCATGCAGTCGTTCGAATTTGATAATCTTCTCAAGGCAAGAGAAATGTTCCCCGAGCTTCCGCTCATGCTCACTTACGGCTCATCAAAAGACGATTACAAGCGTTGCCTTGAATGCGGATTCTCAATCGACGCTTATTATAAAAACATAACAGAAGAAATGATTAAGGAGTTCCATGAAAAGGGTCTGGAAGTTGCTCTCTGGACTGTCAATGACAAGGTTGCGCTTGATTATTGCCTTACTCTTGATGTTGACTATATCGAATCGGATGTTTTCGGCGGAATTGAATAAATTTTTAAGAGATTGCTCAGGCAATCTCTTTTTTATGTGTTTTGCAGGATTTTGGCGAATAATATATGATTATTAAT
>JAGBUT010000115.1 GCA_017630695.1 Clostridia bacterium | reverse complement strand
GATCTTGCGAAAATTTCCAGCCGAACTGCGTAAGAAATGCCGCACGCTGGTCAGTGTTCTCCGCTTTAAGGTTGAGTGCGGAGTCTGTTGCGGCAGGGGAATCTGCTCTGCTGATGACTGCGAAAACAGCAACGCCTATCGCAATTATTGCCGCAATAAGCACTGCGATTTTGCTTTTTGAGGTTTTGACAGAATATACAAACATAAAAAATCACCGCCTGCCAAATAGATATGACAAGGCGGTCTGAAATATTACAGATTCATTTTAAGAAGCATAATTCCTGATGGAGTGATATCAATTGCACCGTATTCGCCGTATTTTGCCGAGCCGGGATTCATAACGTAGAGACCGTCGCAATAATCTGTCACGCTTTCGTGAGTATGACCGTATAATGCAATATGGGCTCCGAGGCAACGAGCTTTCGAATAAAGCGTCTGTGTGCCGTGTTTGACAAGCTCTGTGTGACCGTGAGTGCAGAAAATCCTTGTTGATGCGAGGGTAACTATTTCATTGGCAGGCAGAAGCGAAGCAAAATCGCAGTTGCCGCAAACCTGAATAACCCGTTTGCCTTCAAGCAGGTCATCAAACGAGTTGAGGTCCCTCTCTCCGTCACCGAGATGGATAACGGCAGAGGCATCCTTGTGAAGATAAAGTGCGTCTCTTATGCATTTTGTGCTGCCGTGCGAATCAGAAAAAACAAGAATTCTCAATGCAAAGCCTCCGTTCTATTGCGGCTGAAATTTTCATATCAATTATACTATAAAAAAGGCGGTGATTCAATGAATAAGGATAATTTTTCCGTTGACGAGCTTCTCGAACTCAAAAACAAGAAGCCTGACGAAATGCTCGGGGCAGTAGGGGAAAAGCTTTCTGCTGAAAAAAAGAACGAGCTTTTCAGAATTCTCGGTGATAAAAAGGCTCTGGAGGAGCTTTTGAAAAGTGAGCAGGCGCAGAATCTGATGAAGAAATTCGGCGGCAAATGACGGGTGATGCCATGGAGAGCATAAACGATATTATTTCGGGTCTGAGTGCGCAGGATATTGAAAATCTGAAAGCGGCGGCAGAAAACATATTCGGAAGCGGAGAAAACAAAAAAGACAGTGACCCCCGAGGCGAGAGTCAGGGAGCGATGCCCGATTTATCATCGATTCTTGGTGATGCGAGGATGATGGCAAAAATATCTTCGATAATGGGTATGATGAATAAGCGTGACAGTCGGGCAGAGCTTATAGTTGCTCTCAAACCCCTTCTGAGCGAAAAAAGAAGAAAACGAGCTGATGATGCAATGCAGATGCTGAAGCTTTTTGAAATTCTGCCGCTGATGGGGCAGATAATGGGCGGAGATAAGAATGAACGATAACGTTCTGAAGCTGATTATGCCGATGATGAAGGCCGAAAATAATAATGATATCGGCTTGATTCTGCCGCTTGTTTTACTTATAGCGGTTGATTCGGGCGATATGCCGCTTATTCTTTGTCTGCTGTATATAATAATGCAATAGGGGTTGAAAAAATCGTCACGGTATTGTAAAATAAAAAGGCTTTAAGAAAGGGGTAATACATATGGTTTATGAATACAGAACAAAAGGTACTTGCGCACGCACAATTTCATTCGAGCTTGAAAACGGTATTGTCGGCAACGTTCGTTTTGACGGCGGCTGCAACGGTAACCTTAAAGGAATTGCTTCCCTCGTCAACGGTATGAAGGCGGAGGACGTTATTGCACGATGCGAAGGTATCAAGTGCGGATTTAAAAGCACGTCTTGTCCCGATCAGTTTGCAAAAGCTCTCAAAGAAGCAATGAGCAAATAAAAAACAAACAGCCGTCTCAAACGAGACGGCTGTTTTTATATTTAAAGGATAACGTTAACAAACATAACCGCTACCGCAAACATTCCGACGAAGGGGAGGATGATGGGGTAGAAGGGCATAAGTGAAAGACTTGCAAGGAAGCCTGAGCTTACCTTGATGAACATTGTGCTTTCAGCTTCGGAGATGTTCTGCCAGCTGAAATAGATATCTGCACCGTCAAGGTAGTAACCGTCAACACCGATTTTATCTTTTGAAGAAGCGGTGATGAGTCCGCATTCCTTCAGACCGTCGGCAACAAGTTTAGCCATTTCTTCATCCTTGAAGGTGATTCTGCCTGTCAAACGAAGCTCATCACAAGGCTCTTCCTGTCTTACGTGACCGTTTTTGAAGCCGGTGCACCACCAATAATAATCGTATTCTCTTGTGAATTCACGGGTCCAGGTGCCGTCAAGTTCTTCGTGCCAGAGAGTCATTTCCATCTGAAGCCAGTTTTCTTCAGCAGGGCAGGCAAACATTGTCCATGTGCCGATGCCTTCTTCAGAGTGCTTTCTGGTATAGATGCCGATTTCACCGCCGTAGAAAATCATACCGTACTGACCCTTCCACATCTGAAGCATCCAGTCCTTATCCTCATAGGTGAAGAAAACACGGATGTAGTCGTATTCAAGAAGGATGTAGGGGGAAACAAAATCGTAGATTTTGCCGAAGCCGAAGTTATACTGCCAGCAGTTTTTATCGTTGGTGTAATAATAATCGTCAACGTAGCTGTACATATAGCTGAGCACCTGACGGCTTTCAAGGAAATTCTTGAGGAAGTTTTCGCTTGTTACAACGTTGATTGCAAATTCACCGTGAAGAGTTTCGCCGTCAACAACTGCAGATACTCTGATGATTACTTTACCTGCGGCAACGCCTTTGACCTTACCGTTTGAGTCAACGGTTGCAACTTTTTCATCAGATGAGCTCCATTTGAATTCAGGCTGCTCTGAAACGTTGGTTACGGATGCAGACATCTGAATTGATTTTTTGACAACAACGGAAATTGCATCGCTTGTGAGAACGAGTGCGTGACCGTCTGCCATATCCTCGGATTCTTCTTGAGCAAAAGCGTTGAGAGGTGAAACGGAAAATACCGTAATCATTACAAGAAGAAGAGCGAGAAGCTTTGTGAATGTTTTCTTCATTTTCAAAATTCATCTCCTGTTTTTGGGCATAATAATAACATTATATAACACTTTACAGCTGATTTGTGTGACTTTGGAGTTTGTTAACAAAAAATTAACAAATGGGCATTTGGCATTGTGTGTTGAGTTGATGAACGTTAAAATGTGTGGTATAATATAATAAGAACAGCAAGTTGTTTCGGAGGTTATTTATGGAAATGGTTTTATTGACCGCACTCGGTGTCGGCGGCGCAACGGTCATCGGCTCGATAATCGGTTTTGTATTTAAAAAGATATCTCATAAATTCAGCGATATCGTTCTTTCTTTTGCGGCAGGCGTTATGCTTGCGGCGGCAGTGCTCGGGCTCATCATCCCTTCTGTTGAAAACGGAGGAAAATACGGAATTATAGTTACCGTTGCAGGAATTTTTGCGGGTGCCGTATGTCTGAATCTGATTGATAAGCTCGTGCCCCATCTTCACAAGCTCGGGAAGTGTCTTGCCGTGCTTCTCCATCCACTCGCGGCAGTCCATAAACACCATGTAAGTGCCCTGCGGGCGCGAAACGGAAACGCCGTCGAAGTGCGCGTTTATATATTCGCAGGCATAGTCCACGTTTTTCGTGATCACATCGCAAAGCTCGTCTACCCATTCGTGCCCCTCGGGCTTGTACGCGCCGATGAGAGCGTGCATGGAAAGCACGTTCATTGAATTGTAGTGAGAAAGCGAGGCTTCCTTTTCCACAAGGTCAGCAAGGCGCTTATTATATATAATATGGTAGGAGCCGATAAGCCCGGCGAGGTTGAACGTTTTGGAGGGGGCATAGAGCGCGACCGTGTTGTTTTTTG
>JAGBUT010000114.1 GCA_017630695.1 Clostridia bacterium | reverse complement strand
CACCTCTTGTGCCGATTTCTTCCTGAACGCTGAAAGAGAACCACGCATCATATTCAAGTTCGCTTCTTATAAGCTCAATGAGAATAGCACAGCCTGCTCTGTCGTCAAGAGCCTTTGCCTTGACAAAGCCGTCACCGAATTCTTCAAATCCGCTGCTGAACCATACTGCGTCACCGAGGGAAACTACGGTTTCGGCTTCAGCCTTATCAGCCGCACCGATATCGATATAAAGCTCGTCTGCCGAGGGAATGGCATCCTCTTTATCCTTATCAACAAGGTGGATTGGCTTGATGCCGATAACACCGTTTACAGCCTTTTCACCAACCTTGACGCTTCTGCCGAGGATGACTTTTGAATTGATACCGCCGACCTTCGTGAATTTCAGAAAGCCGTCGGAGGTGATGCCCGTGACAATCAGACCGACCTCGTCCATATGAGCGTCAAGCATAACCTTGTTTTTTGCAGGGTTTTTACCCTTCTTGAATACGATGAGATTGCCGAGGGGATCAATGCTGTATTCGGCATAATCCTTTATTTTTTCAATGATATAATCACGGACAACGTTTTCTCTGCCCGAGATACCCGAAAGGGCGCAAAGTTCTTTGATAAGCTCAAGCATTTTCCTTGCTCCTTCCGATAATATATTCCGCCATAAGTCTTGCACTGCTTTCAATATCCTCAAGGTCACAGACCTCGCAGGCGGTATGCATATTGCGAAGAGGAACGGAAATCAGAGCCGTTCTGACACCTCTGCCCGAAATCTGAATTTCGTCGCAGTTAGTACCCGTTCTGCCTCCCATAACCTCAAGCTGATAAGGGATTTCCTCTCTCTTTGCTATTTCTTCGAGAGCCTTGCTCATCGCATAATCGAGCGAAGGAGCGTAGCCAATCATAGCACCTTTTCCGAGAGAAGCGTATTTTTCGGAGCTTACCGAGGGTGCCGCCGCAAAGCTTACGTCAACAGCAATCGCCTCATCGGGCTGAACCGAGAAAGCCGCTGTCTGCGCACCGCTTCCGCCCGTTTCCTCCTGAACGGAGAAAACAACACCGAGATTTGCCTCAACGCCTTTTTCTTCAAGGATTTCAAGGCACCTGAGAATAGCAACAACACCTGCTCTGTCATCAACCGAAGGGGAGCTGATGCGATTGCCGAGAAGAGGAAGATACTCACCGTTGAAGGTGATTCTGTCACCGAGAGAAACAATCTTTTCGGCGTCTTCCTTTTTCATACCGATATCGATTGCCATTTCATCAAAGGGCAGAGCCTTTGTTGCATCTTCAGGCTTTGCAAGGTGAGGCGGAGTTGAGGTGATAACACCGAAAACGTCTTTCTTGCCGTGAACGGTTACCTCTGCCGCAGAAAGAACTCTTCTGTCTGCACCGCCGCATTTTGTGAATTTGATGAAGCCGTCCTCATCGATTGCGGTAACGATAAGACCTATCTGGTCAAGATGAGCGTCAAGCATAATATAAGGGCCGTTACCCTCTTTTTTTCCTCTGACACTGCCGAGAGCATCGGTGCTCACGGGCATAAATCTGCCGAGCATCTCCGAAGCGACGTCTGCAGCTGAATATTCGGCACCCGAAACACCCTTTGCAGAGCAAAGAGCTTCAAGCATCGATGAAATATTTGCGTATTTATTCATATAATCACTTCCGATTAGTCGATAACTTTAACACCGCCAACGGGACGGATATTAAGAACGTAGCAGGATTTTTCACCGAAAACAGCACAGATTTCACTCTTGAATTCTTCAAGCATATTTTCGGGAACAAAAGCCTGAATTGTGCCTGCGAAACCGCCGCCGTGAACTCTCCATGCGCCCTTGCCTTTGAGAATTCTGTTGCAGATTGCAAGAGCAACGCTTACGGGCTGGTCGGAGGGAGCTTTGCAGGTGTAGATATTCTGGTTATACATATATGATGAATAGCCGCTGTCGATAATCAGACCCTTGAATGCTTCAAAATCGTTTGTAGCAAGAGCCTGTGCCTGAAGGTCAACTCTCTTGTTTTCCTCAAAGAAATGCATTGCGCGAAGAACTGCTCTGTCACCTGCGGATTCACGGATAACGGGGATATTCTTCTTGAAATCGTCAAAATCAACGTCACGAAGAACAGCTTTGCCGAATTTTGCGGCAACAGCTTCCATTTCGCCTCTTACTGCAGCATATTCGTCAGTGAGGTCAGCGTGGTTTCCGCCTGTGTCAACGATGCAAAGAGCGTGGTTGCAGGATGCGAAATCAAAAGCAACCTTGTTGATAACGGGAACTGCGGGATCCTTGAAATCAATCTGAACGAAGCTGCCTACCGAACAAGCCATCTGATCCATAAGACCGCAGGGCTTACCGAAATATTCGTTCTCTGCAAACTGTGCAATCTGTGCGATTTCAACTGCACTTACCTTGCCGTCGTTATAGAGGTGATTAAGGATTGTGCCGAGAAGAACTTCGAATGCTGCTGATGATGAAAGACCTGAACCCGAAAGAACGTCGGATGCGGATGCGGCATCAAAACCGCCGATTTCGTAGCCTCTGTTTCTGAAGCCTGCGGCAACACCTCTTACAAGGGATTCGGATCTGCCTCTCTCGTTGGGCATAACGCTCATATCGGCAAGGTCAACGGCGTCCATCTTATAGCCTTCGGATTTTACTCGGATAATATTTTCGCTGTTCTTTGATACGATTGCAACGGCATCAAGGTTAACGCTTGCGGCAAGAACCTTGCCGTGGTTGTGGTCGGTATGGTTGCCGCCGACTTCTGTTCTGCCGGGTGCACTGAAAATGCCGACTTCTCTCTCTGTGCCGAAGAGCTGTTCAAATTGCTCTGCAAGACGGAGATATCTCTCCTTCTGCGAAGCAACGTCCTCTTTTTTATAAATTCCCGCAAAAATATCATCGTATTCTGCGGTTGCAAGTTTTGTTTTAAGGTCAGCTGTTTTTATCATTTTGTATTCTTCCTTTCTCTGAAGATTTGTTTTTCATTTTAATTTTCGCTTTGCGAACGATATTCTCAACCGTGCGCCACATTCCGTTGACACAAACAAGAGAAATGCCCGAGACAAAAGCGAGTATCATTATCGGCACAATGAATTCGGGTGAGAGAGGGTCGTAAACATTGCGTCCGACAAACGTATAAGAAACAATCTGCGGCAGATATCCGATAACCGATAAAACGATAAACCGCTTGAACTCAAAACGGAGTGAGCCGTAAATCCCCGATATGCCGTTAACGGGCACAACGGGTATCAGGCGAAGCATAACGAGGAGGGTCGAGTTGCCGTGCCCGTCTCGTTCAATGAGTTTGCGAAGCCTTTCGTTTTTGCGGATAAAATACCACGCACTGCCTGCGCCGAAACGTTTGCCCGCAAAATAGCGGATTGTCAGCAGGATGCAGAATCCCGCAACGTTGATCGGCACTGAAATATACATCGGAAGCATCGCTCCCGTGAGAAAACAAACTGTCGGTGTAGGATAAATCGGAATGAAGCTCTTGACTGCAAACAAAAGAAAAATCGCCGCCACGAAAAGCCATTTATCGTCAAGATGAGCTATCTGCGTTTCGAGAAGAGCGAGTTCCGCTTTGATAACTTCGTACCAATGCCAGAGCTGTTCATATTGCAGAAGATAAAGAAGCACTGCCGCCGCAATGCCGATTCCGATAAGAACCAATCCGCAAATCAACACCGTTTTTTGAGGTTTTTGTTTGTTTTTCAAAAATTCACCTCAATTCATACTTGCACTTATACATGATATATTCTATAATATAAACATCAATCGGTCAACATATATTTCAAAATATATTTCAGATTTTACTGATTCGGAGGATGAATTCGGATGAAGATAACTGTTCTTGACGGATTTGCTGAAAATCCGGGCGACCTTTCCTGGGATTGGCTTTCGGAATACGGCGAATACACCGTATTTGACCGCACCCCTGCAGAGCTGATTGCTGAAAGAGTTGAGGGCTGCGATATCGTTATCACAAACAAAACTCCCCTGCGCAGGGATTTGCTCAAAACACTCACAAATTTAAAATACGTCGGTCTGCTCAGCACGGGCTATAACATCGTTGACTGGGATTACTGCAAAGAGGTCGGAATCCCCGTTTGCAATATCCCGTCATACAGCACTGCAGCCGTTGCACAGCTTACGTTTGCACTGATTCTCGAGCATACGAATGCGGTTGCAATCCACAGCCAATCCGTGCACGATGGCGAATGGGCATCCTGCAAGGATTTCTGCTATCAGAAAGCTCCTCTGACCGAGCTTCTCGGCAAAACTCTCGGCATCATCGGCTTCGGAAGCATCGGCAAAGCGGTTGCAAAAATTGCATCGGCATTCGGT
>JAGBUT010000113.1 GCA_017630695.1 Clostridia bacterium | reverse complement strand
TTTTTTTCGTTTCTTTTACACGACTCTGCAGCTTATTCAATCTCAGGAGTGATGAGACCGTAACCTGCATCGCTGCGTCTGTAAACTACATTGATTTCTCCGTTTTCTTCATTAAGGAAAACGTAAAACTGATGGCCAACAAGGTTCATCTGAAGAATTGCTTCTTCAACAGACTGAGGCTTGAGGAGAATTGTTTTGTTTCTCACAAGCTCATACTCAACCTCTTCAGAAACTGCTTCCGCCTCATCGGCAAAAGCATCGAAGTTACCTGCTCGCAGTTTCTTTTCAATGCGTGTTTTGTTTTTTCTGATTTGTCTGATAAGGGTGTCAACACATTTGTCGAGAGCTTCGTTCATATTTTCGGCTCTTTCCTGCGACCTGAAAACCATACCGTTATTGTTAACGGTGATTTCAACAGTTTGTGATGACTTTTCAACAGTTACGGTTACCTTAGCCTCTGCCTCGGAGCCGAAGAATTTCTCAATCTTGGCGAGCTTCTTTTCGGCATGTTCCTTGAAAGAGTCTCTGGGTGAGCATTTGCGACCTGTAATTGTGATTTTCATATAGTCATCCCCTTTATTTAGCATTGAGGTTTTATCCTCAATCAAACTGTAGCACATATACACAAAAAAATAAAGGGTTTTTAAAAATTTTTAAATAAAAGTTATAAAAAATTCACAATTATACAAATCACAAGGCATAATTTCGTCTGATTTTGTCTTTTCCTACCGTCAGACGGCTGTTGATTAACACCTTATTCTTTGACTGCTCACATTAACGGCTACGGGTGAAACCGAAATATGAGCTTTCATCATATTCAATTTTTGTTTCCGTAAAAAAACAAGAGGGCTATAAGCCCCCTTGAAATTCACTGATTAAAACAGGCTTATTATTTGCCTCTGCGGGAATATCCCATGCTACCTCTCTTTGAATCAACTCGCTTGAGAGCTGTCTGCTTCTCTTCGCTCTGCTTTTTAAAAGAAGCAATCATATCTTCGAGAGAGGGTTTTTCGCTGCTGACGGGTGCTTCAGACTTCTGACCGTTCCATACGTTGGGAGCAGGTCTTCTTTCAGGTCTGGGGCGCTGAGGTCTCTGCTGCTGAGGCTGAGGCTGACGGGGCGTTCTTTCTGCAGGACGGTCACTGAGTTTTTTTATTGAAAGGCTGATTTTGCCTTCGGGTGAAACCGTAAGAACTTTTGCCTTAACTTCCTGACCGACGGTAAGATGTTCTTTGATATCCTTAACATAATTGGGAGCAACCTCAGAAATATGAATCATTCCTGTTTTGCCGCCTTCAAGCTCAACAAATGCTCCAAAATCGGTTAAGCCGGTAACCTTACCGCTAACTATTACGCCTTCTTCAATCTGCATACAATAAGAAATCCTTCCATTTAAAAAAATTATATTTTGCGAAATACATTGCGATTCTGAAATTATTCAGCTGAATCGTAATATACTCTTTCGTCCGGCATAGCATAGCCGTATTCTTCTCTTGCAATACGGTCCATGTTTTCTTCATCCCCGCCGTTACTGATTCTTTCTTCAAGTTCGGCATTCTCTTCAAGCTTTTGCTGATATGTTGCTGAAAGAGTTTCGTTGATATTCTGCTGCGCTCTTACCTTTGCCTGAATGCTGATTAAGGTCGCAACAAAATAACAAACAAGAGCACACAAAAGGACAGCAAGAATGACGCTTCTTTTATTCTCTTTGATTTTTGCAACAGCCATATCATTTTCCCTTTATAATATTATTGATTACATTTATAAAAACAACTATATAGATTATACACTATACTATTCTGTTTTTGCAAGATTATTTTTGTTTTTTTTATTCGTTTTTTTATGCTTTTTAGTTGAAAAAACAGATATTTTTGAAAATATGTTTTTAATTTTCGCAAAAAAGAACGTCAGAAGCTTTGCAGGCATTAAAAAAACACGTCTTAAAAGCGCTGCAACGGGAACTGAAATTTTCATTGCAACTGTCCCGAATGAGAAATAATAAATCATCCATCCGAGAATTTCACCAGAAACCGTATATAAACGCAATCTGCCTTCATCCGTTACAAGCATAAAGAAAAAACTGAGAATTCCGCAGACGGCAAAATACAGAAAGTCCATTACAAAAACATAGCCCTTCGCATCCGAAAAAATCATCCTGAAGGTTCTGAAAACGTCATACAATACGCCAAGCAAAAATCCGAATCCGAGTGATAAAAAGAAAAGGACCACCTGAGTCGAAATACCCTGGATATATTCCATTTATCTGAACACCTTGCTGAAAAATCCGCCTTTCGGCGCCGCCTCCTGCGAATAAATCAAAGCGGAAATATTACCCTCAACAGTAAGTTCCCCCACTTCAACGCTCAAACGGTTGATATGAAGATTAGAGCCCCTGACCGTCAGCTCTCCGAGGTCCGTAAATACAACAACCGATTCTTCATCAAAGCTGTCAACGTCAGACACCCCCGACACAGTCAGCAAACGTCTGTCCTCGAGCACAAGATTATGCGGCATTGCTGTTAATTTCTTTTCTTCAGCCATAAAAAATCCTCCCCTTTTATGATATCAGTAAATGATATGCTTGGGGAGGTTTTATTATTCAATCAAAGTTGTTTGAACATTGTTGAAGCAGATTCTTTGGTAGCGTGTTCAGTAACTGCAAGAACCTCAAATCGGCTTGTGTTACTGCCGAAAGTGATTTCAATCACGTCGCCTACCTTAACGTCATAAGACGCTCTTGCAACCTTACCGTTGACGGTTACGTGCTTTGCGTCGCAAGCATCATTGGCAACGGTTCTTCTTTTGATAATTCTGGAAACTTTGAGATATTTATCGAGTCTCATATATCCTCCGTTCAAAACAAAGGGCCGCCCGTTAAGGCAGCCCGAAAAGTTAAAGAATAATTATTTGGAAACCTTATCCTTGAGAGCAGCGCCAGCCTTGAAAGCGGGAACCTTTGATGCTGCAACTGTGATAGCTTCGCCTGTTCTGGGGTTACGAGCTGTCTTTTCAGCGCGTTCACGAACTTCAAATGTACCAAAGCCGATAAGCTGTACCTTTTCACCTGCTGCAAGAGCTTCTGTGATAGCTGCTACGACAGCGTTAACTGCCTTTTCTGCGCACTTCTTTTCAATGCCTTCTGCCTTTGCAATTGCGTTTACGAGTTCTGTCTTATTCATGTTTCGTACTCCATTCTTTTGATTTCTATTCTACAAATACCGTAGTATTTATATCCTTATTTATTCTGCATCGCCTTTGCCTCATCCCAAAGAGCATCAAGCTGATCAAGAGATGCGTTTTTCATATCGATTGAACGCTCCGATGCAAGAGCCTCAACCTTTGTAAATCTTGACAAGAATTTATCACTTGCCGCTGTTAATGATTCCTCGGCATCAACTTTGATAAATCTTGAAACGTTTACAGCCGAGAAAAGAATATCACCGAGCTCTTCATATGCGTTTTGAGAATCGTTATTTGCGATTGCTGCACGAAGCTCTGCAATTTCTTCTTCAAGCTTATCAAGAGCACCGTTGACCTCAGGCCAATCGAAGCCGATATCCGCCGCCTTTTTTTGGAGCTTTGCCGCCCTCATCAGAGCAGGAAGCTCACGGGGCACGGAAAACATCGAGTCCGTAACGGTTTTCTGCCCTTTGGTTTTCTTTTTGATATCGTCCCAATTGTTCAACACGTCGTCAACGCTGTTGACTGTTACGTCACCAAAAACGTGAGGATGGCGGACAATGAGTTTTTTGCACACACCGTCAACAACCTCATCAAAACCGAATTCGCCTTTTTCAGATTCCATCTGTGAGTGAAAAACAATCTGCATAAGCAAATCACCAAGCTCCTCGCAAAGAAGCTCATTATCGCTCTTGTTAATTGCTTCAATTACCTCATAGGTTTCTTCGATAAGGTTCTTCTTGATGCTTTCATGAGTCTGCTCTGCATCCCAAGGGCAACCGCCCGGAGCTCTGAGGAGACGCATTATATTAACCAAGTCTTGGATATTATAGCAGGATTTGAGATTAAAATCAACCATTTTTTTCTTCTCCGGAAATCACTGAATATTATTTTAACCCAAAAGTCCGTGTTTTTCAAGGGCTTTTGCAATTTTTTCTCCCTTGGGCAATACCGAAACGTCCTCTTTTGCAAGACCTTTGATAAGAAGAAGGGATATTGCATAGACAACAACCGCAAGAATTACGGAAATACCCATTGAAACGGTACCCATATTGAGGATGCTCTCTGAGGTATCTGCAGGGAAAATTCTGTTGAGCAGGGCATTTGATGCAAAAGCCGTAACTCCGCAAAGAGCTGCACAGGCTAAAGGCTTCAGGAAAACGGAAACCCAGTTTATCTTAACCTTTGCAAC
>JAGBUT010000112.1 GCA_017630695.1 Clostridia bacterium | reverse complement strand
GGGATGTTGAAAGCGAAATCCTTGCAATCAACAAGCTTGTTATGAAGGATAAGGATTTCTCAAAGGAAATGGAAATCAGCCGTTTTGAAGGTTTCTTCTGGCACGTTGTCGGTGCATTCCACCTTCTTCTCAAGAATCTTTCGGCTCCCGTAACTGCAATTCTTTACTGGTAACTTTAAGGCCGCCGTTTTTCGGCGGCTTTTTAATATGAAAAATGAACAATTATATTTTTATTAATTGGTTAATTTTTCGTTTTTAATGAATTGAAATAAGAGCGTCTGTGTGATATAATACATTGAACGTAAAATAGCAGATATACATAGAATGAAATTGTAATATAAAGTGAAAGGTTTATTCACAATGATTTGTAACACAGTTTTAGATGCAATCGGCAACACTCCGATGATCAGACTGCAGCATATGACTGCTCCCGAGGATGCTGAGATACTTGTTAAGTTTGAAGGTCTCAACGTTGGCGGTTCAATCAAGACCCGTACGGCACTCAATATGATAAACGATGCTGAAAGCAAAGGGCTTCTCAATGCGGATTCAATCATCGTTGAACCTACAAGCGGTAATCAGGGCATCGGTCTTGCTCTTGTTGGTGCGGTTAAGGGTTATAAGGTCAAAATTATTATGCCCGACTCCGTAAGCGAAGAGAGACGCAAACTCGTTGAGCATTACGGCGCAGAGGTTATTCTTGTTCACGATGCAGGAAATATCGGCAAATGCATTGAGGAATGCCTTGAGCTTGCTCTTAAATTTAAAGCAGAAGACCCCAATGTCTTTGTGCCCCAGCAGTTTGAAAATCCTGCAAACCCTGAAATTCAGCGTTCAGCTACTGGCGCAGAAATTCTTCGTCAGGTTGGCGGTCCGATTCACGGCTTTTGCTCGGGTATCGGTACGGGCGGAACAATAACGGGCATCGGTGAAACTCTCAAGGCTGAAAACCCTGATATCGAAATCTGGGCGGTTGAGCCTGAAAACGCAGCTATTCTTTCGGGCGGCGCAATCGAAACTCATATCCAGATGGGTATTGGTGACGGTATCATCCCCGAGATTCTCAACACAGAGATTTTCAACGACGTTTGCATCATCGGTGACGAGGAAGCACTTCAGACGTCAAAAGACCTTGCTTCAAAAGAAGGCATTATGTGTGGTATCAGCAGCGGCACAAACGTTGCGGCGGCAATCAGACTTGCCAAGAAACTTGGTAAGGGCAAGACTGTTGTTACGGTTCTTCCCGATACAGCTGAAAGATATTTCTCAACTCCTTTATTTGAATAAAAACAAGCTGTCTTTCCTGTTTGGAAAGACAGCTTTTTCTTTTTAAATGAACAGCCCCGTAACGAATGCCGCAACGCAAGCCGCAACCGAAACAACGATAAGCGGAAGCTTGAAATATGCGAGCGCAACTGCAACAACCGTGCCGACAGCTGCCGTTACTGTGTTACCCGTTGAATAGAAAATCGAGGGGAAGGTCATTGCGCTGAGTACGGCATAGGGGATATAGTGGAGAACGCTCTTGAAAAATCTGGATTTGATTTTCTTTCTGAAAAGTGTGAAGGGGAGCATCCTGATAAGATAGGTGACCCCTGCCATAACGAGAATATAAATTGCGATGCTCATTTTGCAGTTTCCTCCTTTTCTTCATCAATCGGGAAAAGGAGTGCGCCGATAACTGAGGCTACGATTGCGCTGATGATAATTGCGAAACCGACCGAAACTGCAGGCAGCAGATATTTGAATATGCAACTAAGTGCAGCGGCAATAAGGATTACACAAAGCATTTTGCGGTTAGCTTTTGCAGGGGGAATGATGATTGCGATGAACATACCGTATAGCATAATTCCCATTGCGGCGGTGAGAGAAACGGGCAAAAGCATATTTGCAACAGAGCCTGCGAGCGTACCACCGACCCATCCTACAGCTGCAACGGAAATCATACCGTACATATATGAGGGCACAAGTTTGCAATCCTGCGCGGCTGCAACGGCAAAAATTTCGTCCGTTATGCCGTAAGCGGCAAGAAGTCTGTGCGGTGTTGTGAATGAATCATCAAGCTTCTGCGAGAGCGAGATTGCCATAAGTGCGTAGCGCAGATTGATAACAAGCTGGGTTGCCGCCATTTCAAGCAGAGTTCCGCCTGCCGCAATGATTGCAACGCCCATGGCCTGACCTGCGGAGGTGAGGTTTGTGAGAGATATTATAACAGCTTCAATGACTTTGAGACCCGATTGCATTGCGACGATTCCGAATCCGAATGAAACTGAAAAATAGCCCAGAGCAATCGGCAAACCGTGAAGCATTCCTCGTTTGAACGGTTTTTTCAATTAAAGGACATCCTTTCGCTGAAACTAAATGCTATTCTAACACCGCAGGAAATATTTTGCAATATTAAGCAGGAAAAATTGTTGATATAAAATGAAAGAGCAGGATTTCTCCTGCTCTTTTTGATTATTTAATGCTGTTGAGAATATCAAGAAGGATTCCTGCGGAGAATTTCCAATAGTCCTTGCCGCCGAAAATCTTTTCGAAAACGTCGCTTACAGCCTTTGCAATCTTATTAAGAATGGGCATAAGAGTGTAAACTACGAAGGGGGACTGGTCGCTGTCTGAAAGGAGACCTGCGTTATACATTGCAGTGTAAAGCTCTTTTTCAACCTCAAGAGTCTCATCTGCATCCCAATCTCTGTCTGCAAGAAGTTCTTCTGCCTTTGCATATGCGGCGTTGAGTGCTTCAAGCTCTGCTGCAGGGATTGTTGAAAGGTCAGCTTCCTTATATTTGTTCATCATACTTTCAATCTTGGAAAGATTTCTGTAGTCGATGAACTGCTCGTAGCCGCCGTTATTCTCTCTTGCATCGGTGATTTCGTAGTTTGAAATAAGCTGGATGCAAAGTTCGATAACGTCGTTGATGCTTGACTGGAGCTTAAGATGGCTCTGACCCTTGATGAACCAAGTTCTGTCGGGGAGAGCGCAGGTGCCTGCGTCAACAGCACCGTCGGGGCTGATATATGTTTTGTCAATTGCAGGCTTGTAGCTTTCAGGAAGAGTTTCACCTGCGTTTGCGAATGTTGCACCGATTGACGTTGACTGTGCCTGAATAACGTTGTCAGAGCTGATCTGATAATGCTCAACAAGACCGAGAAGTTCAAGGTCATAACCGCAGATAACAAAGATGTCAACGCCCTTCTTTGTCATTTCCCGAACGGTCTTTGCGGCATTTTTCTGGATGTTATAATATTTATCTGTTTTCTCTTTGAGGAGCTTGTGCGCATCGTCAGAAATCAGTTCCTTGCTGAGGGCAGGATACATATCGCTCGGAACGAGAGCCCACATTGAGGGGCAGTTGTGCATAAGTTTGCCGAGAACTTCATTGACTGCTCTCTCAAGAGCTTCGTTGATGAATTCACTGAAAAGCTGCTGGGGAATTGCTCTTGCAACAGCGTTGCCGACGTATGCGAGAGCTTCATATTCCTCTGCAAGAATTGCAATGAGGTTGGGGATAAGATCATTGTAGATTGTGTTGCCGTCTTTGAGAACAGAGTTGCCTGCCATAAGGTCACCGAGAAGATATGAACCGTCAACTGCAGCTGCAGCAAAAACAGCTCTGTCAACCTCTGTGGGGTCGCAGTATTCTGCAAGGTAGGCATTACCGATTGTACCGCCAAGGCTGATGAAAACAAGGCTTACCTTATCGTGTCCCGTCTGTGCCTTAACCATATCGATATATTCGTTGAGGTTTGCGGCAGCTTCAAGTGTGTCACCGAATGAGCTGTATGCATAGTAATATGCGTGGTCGTAGCCGTAATCCTCGCAGAATCCGGTAATGTCAACCTGTCTCTTGATGAAATCGAATTCTGTTGCATATTTGGTGGTGGGCAGGGTGTTGCCGTTTTCATCCTTTGCGTAGCCTTTTGCATAGCCGTAGGATTTATCGGGTTTTGTCATGCATTCTTCAAGAGAATACCAGTATTCGTCAACTGCAACGCCGTTTGTTCTTGTGCCGTCAGGATTGAAATAATGGCTTGAGAAACTTTCGTCAAGAATTTCAAGCACGGTATCAAGTAATGCGTCTTTGTTGCCGGTTAAGATTGAAAGAAGGATTTCACCGATTGCTGCTTTGTAGGCGTCACCGAGAGCAACCGTATCAAACATAAAAGCCATATCCATACCTTCAACAATCGGGAAGCCGTCGCTGGTCATAATATCGTTGCCGTCTTTATCCTGAACATAAACCTGTGACTGCATAATACCGTGAACAACAACAATAGGTGTGTATTCACAGTCACCTTTGCAATCTGTCTGACAGCTATTGTCGTATTCGGGAATGGGCTTTGCTGCAAAAGCAGAAATGCATGTTGTCATAAGAATTGCC
>JAGBUT010000111.1 GCA_017630695.1 Clostridia bacterium | reverse complement strand
TCCGTGAAGATAGAGAAATCAACGGGTGGCTGGTCGTTTGAAGAAACGGGCACAGCATCGTATACAGTCAGCGGTAACGTTATGCAGGTCAGCATCCCGAAAAGTGCTCTGGGTCTTACGTCGGGCGACGAGGTGCATTTCAACTTCAAGCTTTCCGATAATATGCAGACCGACGGCGATATTATGGATTTCTATCAGAATGGCGACGTTGCCCCGGGTGGCAGATTTATGTTCGCTTTTTAACGGAGGAAAAATATGAAACTTATTGAAAAACTCAAATACACCCCTGCTGGGTGGGAGACTTCTCCGCTTGAGAGAAAGAGCTATTATCTCTACTTTGCAGGTCAGAATGCAATTTACTTTTTACTCGCAAACTACCTTAATACCTATCTGATTTTCCTCGGCATCAATCCTCTTAAAACGGCCGGTGTTATGCTTGCTGTTAAAATCTGGGATGCAATCAACGATGCGATTTTTGGTGCGATTTTCGATTCGGTGAAATTCAAAAGCGGCAAGAAATATTTGCCGTGGCTCAAAATCTCAACCGCGCTCACTCCTGCAGCAACGCTTCTTCTTTTCTGCATTCCGAGTGGCTCAAGCGAAACCGTAAAACTTATCTGGTTTGCGATTGCTTATATCATCTGGGATACCGCATATACTCTTTGCGACGTTCCGATTTACGGCTCTGTTACCGCAATGACACTCAACCTTGACGAGAGAAACTCAATGCTTTCATATAAGAGCATATGGGGCGGCGTCGGTATGGTGTTTATCACTGTTGCAGGCACTGTTCTTGTCAGTGAGCACGTTGGTATGAGCTACGGCTGGGTTGCTCTTGCCGTTGCGATTTTTGCGGTTGCAACGATGCTTCCCGTTCTGAAAACTCTTCAGGAGCGTCACGTTCCCGAGGAGGAAGAGAGCTTTACTCTCGGCAGAATGTTCAGCTATCTTTTCAACAACAAATATCTGCTTATCTATTATTTCGGTTATTTCTTCTATTCCGCCGCAAATATCAGCGGTGCGCTCAATCTTTTCGTTTCATATTATCTCTTCAACGACACTCTTTTCTCGCTTGTTGTCGGCGCTTGCGGAACCGTTCCTTCGCTCATTGCGGCTCTTCTTGTGCCTCGCTTTATGAGAAAATACGATAAGATGAAGATATATAAGCTTTGCGCAGTTCTGACTGTTGTTTTGAGCGTGGTTATGTGGGTTGCAGGTTATAACAACCTTATTCTTCATATCGTTCTTTACGTTCTTCGTTCAATTCCGCTTTCGGTTATCGGCGTTGTTATGTTCATCTTCACACCTGACTGTGCTGAATACGGCAAGTATAAGACGGGCGTTGAGGCAAAGGGCATCACTTTTGCTATTCAGACCTTTATGGTTAAGCTTACTGCCGCTGTTTCGGGTGCATTGAGCATCGGTATTCTCGGTCTCAAGTCAACAGGCTGGATTACCGTTGAAGTGCAGAGCTTTGAAGAGCTTCAGACTCTCGGTGTTGTTCAGAGTCAGCACGCACTTGACGTTCTGTGGTTCAGCTACGTTATGGTGCCTGCAATCGGCTGCTTCCTTGCATACCTTTGCTGGCTGTTCTATAAGCTTAACGATAAAGACGTTCAGATTATGGCAGACTGCAACGCAGGTAAAATCACCCGTGAAGAAGCAGAAAGTAAGCTGAGCAGAAAATATTGATTAGAATGAAAACCTGCACTACCCGTGCAGGTTTTTTTTCAAAATATGGTGAGTGTTTTTTTGCATTTTTGCGAATAAAGAGTGAAAGTGTTGACACGGAGGTTTAAATCTATGGATAACGGTGAAAGTAGCTACCGCCGTTTCCTTGACGGCGACGAAAACGCTTTCGGTGAAATCGTTACCGTTTATAAGGATAGTTTGATATTCTTCATTAACCGATATGTGAATAACCTTGCTGTTGCGGAAGAATTGGCGCAGGATGTTTTTGTGGAGCTTCTTGTTCATAAAAGAAGATATAACTTTAAATCATCCTTAAAAACCTATATTTTTACAATCGGAAGGAATCTCGCAGTCAGTTATATTCGTAAATGTGCAAGAAAGCCCGAGTGTGCCTTTGAATTCATAGAGAATGAAAAGGATAAAATTATGCTCGAGGATGAATTTGTCCGAGAGGAGGAAAAGCGAGAGCTTCACGAGGCTTTAGGCAGAATTCCCGAGGATTATTCAACGGCTCTGCATCTGATATATTTTGAGGGTATGAGCAACGAGCAGGTCGGTAAAATTATGAAGAAGAACAAAAAACAGGTGGAAAATATTGTTTACAGAGCAAAAAAGGCTCTGCGAAAAGAACTTGAGAAGGAGGCGGTGCTTGAATGAAAAGCAACGAGGAATTCATTGACGGCATCTATTCCAAACGGAATGAATTTTTAAGGAAGAGAAAAAAGAGGAATTCGATTATTGCGACTGCCCTTTGTGCGGTAATCTGCGTTGCGGCGGTGGCTGGATTTATCGGTGTGCAAAGACCTGAAAAGGTTGAGGAGTTTTATAATGATATCAGAAAGTTCGGCTCGTTTGCAAAGGAAGAAGAATTTGTTAATGCTGACAGAAGTGAGGAAGAATCAACAACCGCCTTTGCAGAGGATAACGAATACTATCCTTTGATTGAGTCTTACACCAAACCGACTTTACCTGCGCCAGAAAACGAGGGCGAAAAAATTCAGCAGGAAGGCTTTGTCAATAAACCTGAAGTGCTGACCGACGTCCGGACAGAGGCAATCGAGGGAGTGGCTGACGGTGAAATGGGGTTTGCTCCCGAAAAACCTGACAGTGGCGGTGATTCTGCGGATCCTGCAGCATCAGCACCCAACAACGGCGTTATGTATTCAACGGATAAAATCATTGATGCCGCATATGACGCACTCTCTGAAGAAGACAGACAGAGCTTTAATAAAGATAAAGCTGTTGCAACTGTCACAAGAAATGCTGACGGCACGCAGATTTTTGAGGTTACCTTTACGGCGGCAGATTCTTTGAACGTCCGCCACGTTAAAGTTCAGCTTGATTCGGATTTGAATTTGATTCGCATATTGAATTTTTAAGGAGCTGATTGAATGAAAAAGCTT
>JAGBUT010000110.1 GCA_017630695.1 Clostridia bacterium | reverse complement strand
GGCTATCGAATACAAGCTCGTATTCAACGTAAACAACAACGCAGGTTACTCAGCAGTTAAGACTGCAGATGCAACCTTCTCAATCGGCGACACAATCAATCTCGCTGCAATCAAGTGTGTTGATGCAAGCGGCAACTCAACTCTTCTTCCCACCATCGGCGCAGAAAACGGCGCTCAGACAGGTGGTGACCTCACAGGCGACGACACAAGATACACCAACAAGAACGGATTCAAGTTCGTTGGCTGGACGATCGGTGTTGGTTCAAAAGAAACATCATTCGATGTTGCTAAGACATACACCGTTGATGAAGAATTCATCAAGGCTTACGCAGCAGGCGAAACAATCAAGCTCACAGGTGTTTGGGAAGCTCTTCCCGGCAAGCTCGAATTCTACGTTGCAACAGGCTTCAACGAAGACGGCACAGAAATCTACGAGCTTCTTGAAAGCTATGACGTATTGACCGGTGCTGCAATCGCTACTTATAAGGCAGATGCAACAGCAAAGGCAAGAGAAAACGCTCCTAAGGGCAAGACCTTCATCACATGGGATGACACAACAACCGTTAACATGCCTGCAGGCGGTCTCAAGCTCTATGCTAAGTATCAGAGCGAATCAGTTAAGGTTTACCTTGACTACAACAACTCAACAGAAGAAGCTCCTCTCACCATTGAAGAGAGAGTTATGGAAGGCACATTCTACAACGCATACTATGGCCTTGACATCATGGGCAAGTATCCCGACGGTTCAGATCCTCTTTACGATCAGATCAGAAGAATGACCATCACTAACACTCCCGGTGAAAACTATGTATGTATCGGTTGGGATGTTTACACAATCGCTAGCGAAGATGACCTTTACAAGGAAGAAAACTGGACCAAGGTTGAACTTGGCGACAGCTACAAGGCAGAAGGCATCCTCATCTTCAAGGCAAATTGGAAGGCTTACGGCGACTTCTTCGTAAGACTTTACGACACAAACCACAAGATGATTAAGGCTCTCGGTAAGGACTTCAAGATGTACTACTGGGCAAGCGGCGTTGCAACAGACAAGGCAGGCGTTGACCCCGTTAACCATGCTCCCGACGGTCTTGTAATCGTTCTTTACATCCTCAAGCTTGAAACAAGCGGCGGTCTTTCACTCGTGATTGAACCCTTCGCAGTTAACAAGACATTCTTCGATATCACCAACATCGGCGCTCTCTTCGAAGCACTTGGCGGTCTTATCGGCAACCTTCTTTAATAATTAATAAAAGCCCTTGCGCTTGGCGCAAGGGCTTTTTTCTGTGTTGCGGGCGGTTCAGAAACTGTCTGCTTTGATTTTATTGTGATGATAAAAAACAAATTTTCCGCATTCGCCGACCAGAAGAGTGACCAGCGAAAGAGAAATTGCAATCAGCCATTGTGCGGAGTTGAGCACGGTGACGCCAAAGATATTCGCAAGGCTAGGGAAAATAACAACCGAAGCCTGCACCGCAGAGCAGATAACAACCGCCGCATTCATCGTTTTGTTACTGAAAACTCCCGCCTTGTAAAGCGGCAAGGATGAACGTAGGTTAATCGCCTGCGCAATTTCGCAAAAGCTCAGAACAGTGAATGCCATTGTCCGCCCGAGAACAATGTCTTCGTGAGCGCCCAACGCAAAAAATCCGAGCAGATAAGCGAGGATTGTCAGAGTGCCGATAAGAAAGCCTTCGATAGTTATGTCGAGCCACAATCCGTCAGCAAAAAAGCCTTTTTGGGGTGAAACGGGTTTGCGGGTCATGATGTCTTTTTCACCCTTTTCCGTGCCGAGCGCCATAGCAGGCAGAGAGTCTGTGACAAGATTTATCCACAGAAGCTGAATCGGCAAAAGCGGTGTTGCAAGACCGAGAATTGACGAAACAAAAACAGTCAGAATTTCGCCGATATTTGTGCCGAGCAAAAAGTGAACGGCTTTTTTGATGTTGTCAAAAATTCCTCTGCCTTGCTCAACAGCCTTAACAATTGTTGCAAAGTTGTCATCGGTCAGAATCATATCAGCCGCATTTTTTGCAACGTCAGTGCCGCCTTTGCCCATAGCGCAACCAATGTCAGCCGCCTTGAGAGCGGGTGCATCGTTAACTCCGTCACCGGTCATTGCAACTGTTTCGCCTTTGTTTCGGAATGCTTTGACAATTCTGACTTTGTGCTCGGGGCTGACTCTCGCAAAAACTCTGCAGTCGAGAATAATATCAGAAAGCTCTTTGTCGGAGAGCGTGTCAAGGTCTTTGCCGCTCAGAGCTTTTGATTTGCTGTCAAGAATTCCGATTTTTCGGGCAACGGCGCAGGCGGTATCGATATGGTCGCCCGTTATCATAACGGGGATGATGCCCGCCTTTTTGCAGCTTTCAACGGCTTTTGCGGCTTCAGGGCGGGGTGGGTCATTCATTCCGATAAGCCCCATAAAAACAAGGTCGCAGTCGCCGCCGTCATGATTTTTATATGCAACCGCTATCACCCGCAGAGCATCGTCTGCCATAATTTTGTTTTGAGCGGTTATTTTTGATTTGAGTTGAGGTGTGATTTTAACGGGCTTGCCTTTGACCAGAACGTGAGCGCATTTGCCGAGCACAACGTCGGGAGCGCCTTTGACTGTCAGAATTTTTTTGCCGTCAAAATCGTTGACTGTTGCCATGAATTTTGTTTCACTCGAAAAAGGAGTTTCGGATATTCTCGGATAATCTTTGGCAATGTTTTTGATTTTCGGGCAGGAGTGATAAGCGGCAGAGAGGATTGC
>JAGBUT010000109.1 GCA_017630695.1 Clostridia bacterium | reverse complement strand
CTCCTCAATACTCTGCGTACACTCGGGAGTGAATTTTTTCATAAAGAGGATGCTGTCAGCCGCTTTCTTTTCGGCATTGAATATATCAGGCAAAAAGATAAACTCCCTGCCGTTGAGAAAATAAGAAACAAGCTGTTTCTGTTCAACAAGCTTTTCAACGCTGATATCAGCTGTATCATCTGAACAGCCAAGAAGCTGTGCTGCTGTGGGGACAAGCTTTTCTCTCGGAAGACAAGTGTGACCGTTATGCAGATTATGACGCACAACGTAAAGAACGCCCGCCGCAATACGATATTCATCAGCAGGTTTAACAGGCAATCTTTCCGCAATATCACAAGCTCTTTCAAAGTTGATGCCGATGCCATCCGAACAAAGCAGATATGGATTTTTTTCAACCATATCAACGGATTTACTACCGTACACTTTAAAAACTCTCAGGCATTCCGCGGTTGTCATACCGTATTTTTCAAGCGAAATCAACGCTTCTCTTTCCTGAGCTCGGTTGACGAATTCTCTTGAAATCTCCCTCGCCTTTTCGGATGAAATACCTTTGATAGTTGCAAGTCTTTCGGGATACTTTTCAATAACGTAAAAGCTCTCGTCACCGAAAGCTTCGACTATTTTTGCCGCTGTTTTTTCTTTGACACCCTTGATAATTCCCGAGGAAAGATATGAAAGCATCTCCCCTGCGGTTTCGGGCATTTCTCTGCGGCAGTTTTCGATTTTAAACTGTTTGCCGAAGGTCGGATGAACAATCCACGTGCCGATTAAAGTTACCTTTTCTCCGCAATAAAGTGAGCCTGCATTTCCCGTGGCAGTATAAAGTTCACCGTCACTCGAAAAATCGAGCACGGTGTAGCCATTTTCAGTATTTTGAAACGTTATGTATTCAACAACGCCGGTTATTGTTACAAGCTCATCCATAATAAACACACTAAAATAAAAATTGAATAGGCACCGAGAGGGCTTGTAAGCCGAGTTCTGTCATTTAAGGCAATCATCTGTCTACGCCATACATTGCTGCATGGCTTAAGCCACCCTTCGGAGTATCGTCGAGCAAACGCCGAAGCCAAATGGCTTCTCCTCCTGTCGGTGTTGCTTCGGATAGGGTTTGCAGGGCAATGCGGTTCCCCGCATTCCGGTGAGCTCTTACCTCGCCTTTCCACCCTTACCTGCAAATGCAGGCGGTATATCTCTGTTGCACTTTCCCTAAGGTCACCCTCGGCGGCCGTTAGCCGTTATCCTGCTCTGTGAAGCTCGGACTTTCCTCACGCAGTTAAAAAACTGCCCGCGACTGCCCGGCCCACTCGGTGTCCGTACTCCATAATATTTTAAATCACGAAAGCTAAAAAGTCAAATACTTTAATAAATAAATAAAAATATTTACAATTAACATCTTGTATATACGGATAGTTTGCGATAAAATAGGATGAAATAATAAGCCGATACGGCATTGAGAGGATACAAATGGCTAACAAGAAAAATTCAATCCACGATACGCAGGAAATAAATTTTTCGGAAATTCCGACCTATACCCTGCCCGAAAACAATTCAGGCAGCAGCGGAGATATTTATATCGGTAAACAAAGACCGCAGACAAACGCTCCGATGCCTCCCGAAAAGCCGCAAAAGAAAATAAAGAAGAAACGCACTTGGCTCAAAGCTCTTATCATTGTTCCGCTTACGGTTTTAGCAGTTGCTTTCGTTACTATTTTCTTCTTCGCCGCAACTGTTGATTACACAAGAGAGGACCTTGAAAGAAATCAATATATCAGCTCGGCTGATTTAAGCAACAGCGCCGCAGTAACAAACATTCTTTTCATCGGTAACGATGGTGCAACCTCAAGCGACGGTGCACGCTCCGACTCGATGATTCTCGTTTCGGTTGACTATAAGCACGCAAAAGTCAAACTGACTTCGTTCCTTCGTGACAGCTGGGTTGAAATCCCCTCGAAAGGAACGAAAGCAAAGCTTAATGCCGCTTGTGCATACGGCGGTCCGCAGTTGCTCGTTGACACAATCGAATATAATTTCCACATCGATATCGACCATTACGTTATGGTTAACTTTGAGATGTTCACAAAGATTATCGATAATCTCGGCGGCGTAGAGGTTGAAGTTACCGACAAAGAAGCAAAGTTTATCCGCAACACCACCCGTCATAAGGATATGGAAAGCGGTGAAAACGTTTTGCTTGACGGTGCAAAAGCTCTTGTATACTGCAGAATCAGAAAGCTTGACTCCGACTATATGAGAACACTTCGTCAGAGAAAGGTTATCACTGCACTAATCGATAAAGCAACTCACACCGATATTGCAACGCTTCTTGACGCAATCAACAAGGTATTCCCCTTGATTCAGACTGATATGAATGCCGCCGAAATCTCTGCCCTCGCACTAAAAGGAGGTTTTGGAATTCTCGCATTCAACATTCAGCAGACCCGAGCACCGATTGAAGACCATATGAAGGCAACAACAATCAACGGTCAGTGGGTTGAAGTGCTTGAAATGGATAACGTGAGACAGTATCTTCACGATTTCATTTACACAAACAAGATTGACCCCGAAGAAACAAAAACCGAAGGATAATAAAATGAACGTTACATTCAGAAATTTCGTGAAAGAGGACAGAGATATCTTTTTCACAATGGTTAAAAAATTCTATGCACCGCCTGCAGTTTTGCACTTCCCGAGCGACGAGGTGATGCTCTCCGCATTCGATGCGGCAATTGATATGCCCCAATATGTAAAAGGTTACCTTTTTGAATGCGACTCAAAGCCTGCAGGCTACGCAATGGTTTCGCTCAAATTTGAAACCGAGGTCGGCGGGATTGCCGCCTGGATTGAAGAGCTTTTTGTTGAAGAAGAATTCAGATGCAAGGGCATCGGCACACAGTTTTTTGAATTTCTCAAAAAAGAGCACTCAGGCAAAATGAAAAGAATCCGCCTCGAAGCAGGCGAAGATAACCTTGATGCAATCAGACTTTATAAGCGACTCGGCTTTGAGTTTCTTGATTACAAGCAGATGGTTATTGATAAGGATTTCTGATAAAAAGACCCCCTCTGCGGTTAATCCGCAAAGGGGGTTGTTTTCTTATGTTTTTATTTTTCTCCGTAGAGTGCATCTCGGATTCTGTCAGGATAATCCGTCATAAGCAGGTCTGCTCCCGATGAGGCAAGCGCTCTCGCATCCTCGGGTTTATTAACGGTCCAATACTGAACGGAAACTCCGTATTTATGCGCATAATCAATGAAAGCGGTCTGACCGAGATTTGCAACAAGCAATTTGCCGTCATCCCAATAATACGGCATCTGCAAAGCCGTAAATTTGATTTTTTCGTTGCTTAAATCATCGTTTCTTGTATAGCAACCGTAGAAATCAACAATCTCAAAGGGATTTGCGGCTCTGTTTATTTTGCCTTCGTATTTGTTATCAATATAAACCGAAACGTCGGGCCAGAAACTTGCGAGAATCACTCTGTCTGCAAGATTGTATTTTTCCATAAGCTCATAAATGCCGTCAACAATCTTCGGTGCCCAGGGATGCGGGTATTTGATTTCAATGATATATCTGAATTTATCGGGAGAATTGGTTTCGATGCACTCGAAAACGTCCTTGAGTGCAGTTATCCTGATATCGTCGGGAATATCCTCTCCACGCAGACCTCTGTAAGGATAGTCACTGCCTGATTTGAAATTCTCGCCCATATTCAGACCGCGAAGTTCATCATAGGTTTTTGAGAAAACGGTTGTATTCTTTTTGCCGAAGTGCTCTGCACTGTCACTCATTTCATCAAGATACAGGCTGTGGTAAAGAACGATTTCACCGTCTTTGGTAAGCTGAACGTCCATTTCAATTACAGCCGAATCGGTTGTTGAATAAATAAGGTTGGACTTTATTGCCATCAAAGTATTTTCAGGTGCGGCACCTTTTCCGCTTCTGTGGGATGAAATAAGAGTGTTG
>JAGBUT010000108.1 GCA_017630695.1 Clostridia bacterium | reverse complement strand
CTGCAACGGATTTGTCAGCGCAACCTATACCATCCCGAAAGACGTTATCGTCAACGGCTGTGCAGACCTCGAATTGAGCGAACCCGAAATGGGTGTTATGTTCACAGAGTTTGTTATAAGAAAAAAGAAATAAATTTCACAGGGAGATTTTTTGATGGGAAACATAATAAATCTCAATAACGAATGGAAATTCCACCTCGGCGATGCTGTTAATGCAGACTATATGGGTTATAACGACAATGCGTGGAAAGACGTTACTCTTCCCCACGATTGGTCGGTTGGATATCCGTTTGATACGGCTCATTCAAGCGGCTCGGGTTATCTCCCGGGCGGCACGGCTTGGTACAGAAAGCATTTCAATCTGCCCGAAGATATCTGCGGCAAAACAGTCCGCCTTACCTTTGGCGGAGTATATAAACATGCACGAGTGTGGATTAACAGCAACTATCTCGGCTCGTGGGCTTACGGCTACTCAACCTTTACGTTTGATATCAGCGATTTCATCCGCGAGGGCGAAAACGTTATCTGTGTTCGCTGTGAGCATAACGAAACTGCGGATTCAAGATGGTTTACGGGCAGCGGTATTTACCGTGACGTTGAAATTGAACTCTGCAACAAGCACTGTTTTGATAAAAACGGAGTTTTTGTAACCACCAAATCCGTTGATAAAAACAACAATGCGATTATTGAAATCGATTATTCCGCTTTTGAAATCGACGGTGCAGAGTTTTCGGTGTTAAAAGAAAAAGAAACCCTTTCATCCGAAAGAGCCGATAGCTCTGTCGGTAAAACCCAAATCACCGTTGCGAATGCGGATTTATGGTCACCCGATTCCCCTGCTATGTATTCACTCGTTTGCAAAGCAATCAAAGACGGTGCAGTCAGCGACGAGGTTGTTATCCCCTTTGGTATCCGCACTTTCAGTTTCGACCCTGACGAGGGATTTTTCCTTAACGGAATCAATATGAAGCTCAAGGGAGTCTGCGTGCATCACGATGCAGGTGCGCTCGGTGCGGCTGTGCCCACGGCGGTATGGGAAAGAAGATTGAAGAAATTCAAGGAATCGGGCTGCAACGCACTCCGAACGGCTCACAATCCTCCGTCAGCCGACCTTCTTGACCTTTGCGACAAACTCGGTCTGCTCGTTATGGATGAAGCATTCGACGAATGGGAAGGTGCAAAAAACAAATGGTGGCAGGGTCACAACGTTTATCCGCCCAAGCGTTTCGGCTATGCCGAGGATTTTCCTCAGTGGCACAAAGCTGACCTTGAAGCTATGATTCTGCGTGACAGAAACCACCCTTCAATCATTCTCTGGTCAATCGGCAATGAAATCGATTATCCGAACGACCCCTACGTTACTCCGCTTTTTGACGAGGTGCTCGGCAACAATGATGCCAACAAACCTGCACAGGAGCGAAGATACGATAACAAAAAACCCGACGCAAACAGACTCACAACAGTTGCAAAAAGACTTGTTGAAATCGCTCACAACATTGATTCAACAAGGCCCGTGCTTTCGGCACTTTCCTTCCCTGAATTATCTACGAGAACGGGATTTGCCGATGCACTCGACGTTTCGGGTTACAACTACAGAGAGCATTTCTATGAAGAGGATCACAAGAGATTCCCTGACAGAGTTATCTTCGGCAGTGAAAACGGTCACGACCCCTCTGCGTGGTATGCGGTAAGAGATAACGATTACATCTGCGGACAGTTTCTCTGGACGGGCATTGACTTCCTCGGCGAATGCAGAGGTTGGCCCTTCAGAATTTCTCAGGCAGGTATGCTCGACCTTTGCGGTAACGAAAAGCCTCTTTTCTTCAGAAGAAAGGCTATGTGGACGAACGCTCCGTTTGTTAAGATTGCCGTTTCAAAGGGAAGCAAGGAACACGCCAACGTGTGGACTGATAATTTCGTTTACAGCGCAGAAAACGGAGAAACCGTTTCGGTCACCTGTTACACAAATCAGCCGACTGCAGAGCTTTTCATCAACGGCAAATCGCTCGGCAGACAATCTGTTGTGCACTACCGTGCAACGTGGGAAATTCCGTTTGAAGAAGGTGTGCTGACCGCAGTTTCAGGCGATGCAACGGATACTCTTACCTCACCGAAAAAGGCAGAAAGAATATCTCTTGAAGCATACAAGCATTACGGAGAAATCATTCAGGTTGAGGTTTCAATCCTTGATGAAAGCGGAAACCTCGCAAGTGCCGATGACAAATGCATTTATTATCAGCTTATCGGTAACGGTGAAATTCTCGGAATCGAAAACGGCAAACCCGACGATCTTACCTGCTATGCCGAAAAATACCGATATACATATAACGGCAGAGCAATAGTCTATATCCGTGCAAACGGCAAAATCACTCTGCACGCATTTACAAAAGACGGTCTTTGCACCGATATAAATTTATAAAAAGCAAAAACATTAAATAAATTTATATCATTTTTTATTTATGATATTGAAACTATATATATATCGGTGTAAAATTAATATCAAATTTTTTCAGCAAAGAAGTGTTTTCCAATGAGTATGATTTTTGAAAGGAAGCTTCCCATCCCCCAGGAAGTCAAGGAGCAATACCCTCTCTCATACAACCTTGAGAAGATTGTTAACGCAAGAGCAATCGAAATAAAGAATATTTTCACAGGCAAGAGCGATAAACTTGCGCTCGTTATTGGTCCCTGCTCGGCAGACAATGAGGACAGCGTTATCGACTACATCTCCCGTCTGCGTACTGTTCAGGAAAAGGTCAGCGATAAAATTCTTATCATCCCCAGAATTTACACAAACAAACCCAGAACAACCGGTGACGGCTACAAGGGTATGCTTCATCAGCCCAACCCCAACGAAAAACCCGATATGTATAAGGGCATCGTTGCTATCAGGCAGCTTCATATGAGAGCTCTCACAGAAACGGGATTCTCCTGCGCTGACGAGATGCTTTACCCCGAAAACTTCAGATATCTGAGCGACATTCTCGCATACGTTGCAATCGGTGCAAGATCTGTTGAAAACCAGCAGCACCGTCTGACTGCAAGCGGTCTTGATATCCCTGTTGGTATGAAAAACCCCACAAGCGGTGATATCTCGGTTATGATGAATTCAATCACTGCCGCCCAACACAAGCATACCTTCATCTACAGAGGTTGGGAAGTGCATTCAGAAGGTAATCCCTGCGCTCATGCAATTCTCCGCGGCTACGTCAATAAGCACGGTCAGTCAATACCCAACTATAACTACGAAGACCTTGTCCACCTCGCTGAAACCTATGCTTCAAGCGGTCTTGAAAATCCGGGTGTTATCGTTGACACCAACCACGCAAACTCGGGCAAGAAATATCTTGAGCAGGTCAGAATTGCAAAAGAAGTTCTTCACTCCTGCCGCCAAGATACCGACGTCAAAAAGCTCGTTAAAGGCTTTATGATTGAAAGCTATATCGAGGATGGTGCACAGAAAATCGGTGAATGCATCTACGGTAAATCAATCACCGACCCCTGCCTCGGCTGGGAAAAGACAGAAAAGCTCATTTACGATATCGCTGATATGCTTTAAAAAATCAACCCTCCCTGCGCAGTGCAGAGAGGGTTTTTCTTTTGCTTATTTTTCAATTTTAACCTTAACGGGTTTGCGATTCTCAAAATAAGTTACGTATTCAAAACCGCATCTTTCGGCAATCGCATAGCCGTCATCGATATTTGCGCCCACGTGTTGTGTGAAATGAGCGTCCGAGCCGAGGGTAAGATATTCACCGCCGAGCTCTTTGTAACGACGCACGTAATCCTCCGTCGGCATTGTTTTGCCGATAGGCTGACGCAGACCGCTTGTATTGATTTCGAGTGCTTTGCCGTTTGCGATAAGAGTTTTGAAAATCTCATCAACAATACCGTCGAAGCGGCTCAACTCGATTTCTTTTCTGCCTGCCTGAACGATATATCGCATAGGATACGTCAGGTGAGCAAGAGTATCGAAACCATTCCATTTTGCGAGGAGAAGCATTTCGTTGAAATATTCGTCAAGCAGCTCGTAAATTCTCTCTTCGGTCATGCTCTTATAATCAAGGTCGCCGAAATCGGGCATATTTCGAAGATTATGTATCGAGCCGATAACAAAATCATATTCATATCTTTCGAGTGATTTTTCGGTCAATTCAACGTCATAGGTCGGCTGACCCATCTCAATACCACGGAGGATTCTGATTTTATCATTATCAACAACGGACATAATATCCTCATAGCTTGTCTGCTGACGTGTGCCGAGATTATGTCTTTCATAAAAATCAACGTCAAAGTGGTCGGTAAAAGCAATTGTTGCAAAAGGAGCGTTAACTGCGGCTTCGACCATCTCGGATGCAGGGAAGTTGCCGTCAAACGAGCTTGACGTATGCATATGTAAATCAATTCTGTTTTTATAAGCAGCCATAAAATCACCTCAATATCAAACTTATATGAGTATATCACAACCGCAACGACGTGTCAATAAATCAAAATCAGGAGCCGACGCCAATGCGTCAGCTCCCTTTTCGTCAAACGGATTTATTTCATGCCGTTTTCATAAGCCTCGATCATCTTCTTAACCATCTGACCGCCTACGCTGCCTGCTTCCTTGGAAGTGAGGTCGCCGTTATAACCCTGCTTAAGGTTAACGCCAACCTCTCTTGCAGCTTCCATCTTGAACTGATCAAGAGCGGCTCTTGCCTGAGGAACTACTGAATTATTCTTTGACATTTCGTTTACACCCCTTCAAACTCAATTTGCGTTTGCCTTATTATTGTTGCAATTGATTCGGGGTTTATTAATGTTAATTTTTTGATTAATTTGAAAGTTTTGAAACAAAAAAACCGAATGAAATATATATAGATTTTTTATTGCTTTTATGTTATTATTTAAATTGGATTATTGTGAGAGGAGGCGGAATATGATCAGGACACAGAAAAAAACTCTGATTTACCTTGTCAGTGCTATGGTTCTTGCAATGGCAGGTATACTCTATAACGGCATCAACTTTCCGCTTACCAACTCGTTTTCAGGAAATACATTTACAATTCTGCCTCACATAATTTTTGTTGCGCTGTCGTTCGGCTGGGTTATTTCCGTGAGGCGCAGAATTCTTGACAAACGAATCCGAAGCTATCTGATTTCCGTCGGTCTGCTTATGTCATTCTGGCTTGCAGAAAGAACAACGAAATGGTTTTTTGTTTCCGAATTCTCCGACCTTTGCAGATATATGTGGTATGCTTTTTACATTCCGATGATTCTCATTCCGCTTCTCGGTGTGTTTATCACAACCTATATCGGAAAACCCGAATCATACAAAATGCCCTGGTGGCTCAATCTTTTTTATATTCCCGCATTCGCACTCATTCTTTTTGTTTTCACAAACGATTTCCATAATCTCGTGTTTGAATTTCCGAACGGAATTTATTATTTCAATGATCAATACGAATACGGTTTCGGTTTTTATATCGTATGTGCGTGGTTCATCATTCTGGGCTTTTATTTTGTTGTTGCTCTTGCAATCAAAAGCCGTGTGCCCGGCAGTAAAACGTTCCAGAAATTGCCTCTTATCATTATGGCTTGCTCCGTTATTTTCTGGGTGCTTTATGCTCTCGGTCTTATCAACGCCGACCTTACCGCTGTTGACTGCCTTATTATTACTCTTCTCCTTGAAAGTGCAATTCAAAGCGGTCTTATCCGTTCAAATGCAGGTTACACGGAATTCTTTGAAATTTCAACGGTTGCGGCGCAGGTTGTTGATAAAAATTATCAGACGATGTATATCTCTTCCTATGCCGATGATTTGCCTGAAGACGTGATGCGAAGCGCATTGGACAAACCCGTTGAACTCGGAAAAACAATGCTTCACGGCAAGTCTGTTTCGGGCGGATACATATTCTGGCAGAACGATATCAAAGAAATCAAAAAGCTGATGAAGAGCCTTGAAGAAACCCGTGAAAGGCTCAGCGAAAACAACTTTCTGCTGAAAGCCGAAATTG
>JAGBUT010000107.1 GCA_017630695.1 Clostridia bacterium | reverse complement strand
GTTATTATGGTTACTCACGAGCACAGCCTCGTCAAGTGCTTTGACAAGCGAGTAATCACAATCGAAAAGGGTTCGGTTGCAAGTGATATTCCCTGCTACATCGGTGAATCCGCAACCGCACACATCAACGCGGCAAGTGAGATTTCCAACGAATATGTTGTCCCTCCCGATGAGGATTATTCGGCTTACGTGAGCAGAGCAGACGTTCCTGCAGCCGAAACTGAAGAAGAAACCGAAGAGGCTGCTGAGCCTGCAACGGTTTCGGAAGGAGGCGAAAACTGATGGGTAAGCTCAATTATCTGACCAAAGAAGGTTTTCGCAACCTGAAGGTCAATAAGCTTATGTCGTTTGCATCGGTAACGGTTCTTTTCAGCTGCCTTATGCTTGTCGGTATTGCGTTTATGCTGCTCGTAAACATCGACGCATTCATTTCAAGCATTGAGTCTGAAAACGTTATTCTTGCTTACGTTGACGACCGCGCAACGGATATTGAAATCAAAAAGGTCGGAGTTGACCTTGAAAAGATTCCCAACGTTGAAAGCGTTGTGATGGTTTCAAAAGAAGAAGCATACAAAGATATTCTCGCCGATATGGATGAGAATCTCAAAATCTATCTTGAAGGGCTCGATGAGAATCCTCTGCCTGATGCATACAAAATCACCGTTGGTGAGATGACGGCTTTTGAGGACGTTGTAAATCAGGTCAAGGGCGTAACGAATATTTTCAGAGTCCGTGAAAACAGTTCACTCGCAAGACAGCTTTCAGATCTGAGAGACAGTGTGACTTATATCAGCATCGGCATTATCATTCTGCTGCTCATCGTTTCTCTTTTCATTATTTCAAACACCATCAAGGTAACGATGTTTACAAGACGCCTTGAAATCAGCATTATGAAGAGCGTAGGCGCAACGAATTCGTTTATCCGCTGGCCCTTTATGGTTGAAGGTATGGTTATCGGTGTTATTTCAGGTGTTCTTGCAACGGTTGCCGTCTGGATTATCAGCGAATTTGCCCTCGGCTCACTCACTGCTTCGCTCTCAATCGTTGGTGCAAGCGTGAAGGTCAATTTCATCGATTACGCATTGTGGCTTGCTCTTGCCTTTATCGGCATCGGTGTGTTCACGGGTGTTTTCGGTTCGGCAACGTCAATGAGAAAATATCTTAAGGAAAGGAAGTTTGTTGAGCTTGAAGATTAATAACGTCGCAAATAAGCTCAAGGCTGTCCTTTGTCTTGTTCTCGTGTTTACCTGCACGTTCTGTCTTTTTGCCCCCATCAGTGCTTTTGCTGAAAAGACACTTGAGGATTTAAGAGACGAATATGATAAAATCGAGCAGAGCATTCAGCAAAATCAGCAGAATCTCAACGAGGTTGAGGGTGAAATCAAGGATAACAAATCCAAGCTGAACAAGCTTAATTCCGAAATTGACGACATCCAGGCGCAGGTTGATATTCTGACAAACAGAATCGATATCCTTAACGGTGATATTTCGAATCTCAACTCCAATATTCAGAACGTTACGAAAGAAATCGCCGATATCAATATTATGGTAGCCGAGATTGAAATTCAGATTGCCGAGAACGAAGTTCTTATTGTGGAAACAAGAGAAATGCTTCTTCTCAGAATCAGAGAGAATTATATGGCAGGCGGCGGTTCAAATCTTGAGATTCTTTTCTCTGCGGAGGATATGACTTCTTTCCTTACGAGAAAAGAGCTTGTTGACCGTGTGAGCGAAAATGATTCAAAGCTCATCACACAGCTTACAAGCGATATTGTTGAGCTTAACTCTCTTGAAACCAGACTCGAGACCCAAAAGGTGGAGCTTGAGGGTAAAAAGGTTCAGCTTAATGCTGATATGACAACTCTCACTGCCCGTCAGGATGATCTCCAGAGCAGTATGGACGTTCAGGAAGAGAAGAAGAAGGAAGTAACCGAAAGATACGAAGAAATCGAGGATATCCTTGAACAGCTCGATGAGGACAGCGAAGAATACAAAGCTATCATCGCCCGTCAGGAAGAAGAGCGCAAGATAATTGAAGCTCAGATTGATAACTACATCAAGGACCACGGTTCTCAGGTAGGCGATAAGCCCAAAGATGAATATAACAACGACGGCGATATGATCTGGCCCGTAGCAGGCAAAACAACAATGACTGCAGGCTATCCCGCATACAGCAACGGCAAGGCTCACTACGGCATCGACATCTGCGTTGTAGGTGCAACGGGCGGCACGAGAGATGAAAACGGCAAGAGCTATTCTCTCGGCAAACCTTTCAGAGCCGCACAGGGCGGTGAGGTTATCATTGCCGCAAACGATAACAATTGGAATTACGGCTTCGGTAACTACTGCGTTATCGACCACGGTGACGGTACACAGACACTCTATGCTCACGCACAGAAGCTCTACGTCAAGAAGGGCGATGTCGTTCAGAAGGGTGAAGAAATCGGTGCCATCGGTGAAACCGGTAACGTAACGGGTCCGCATCTTCACTTTGAAGTAAGAGTCAAGAAGGGCGATTCGGTAAGCCGAGTTCAGCCTCTTGATTATGTAAAAAAACCGTGATATAATAAGGGAGTCATTCTTCGGAATGGCTCCTTATTGTTTTCAGGAGGTGCGTCCTTTGAATAAAAAGGTTTCATTGGGAATCTGCATAGCGTTGATTGCCATAACTGCGGCGGCAACGTTTTCTGCAACAATGGTTTTTTCAAAGAGCATATACAATAAACTCATAGGCAATATTTCTCAGCGTTCGCAGATGTATTCGTCAATCGACGAAATCAATCAGATAGTAAACAACTATTTCTACGGCTCAACCGATAACAATAACCGCATCAACGCTTCTCTTTCCGAGGGATACGTAAAAGGTCTCGGTGATTCCGCAAGTAAATATATGAGCTCCGAGCAGTATGCCGAATATACGGCAAGACTTGAAGGCGGTGTTACGGGCATCGGTGTTGAAACCGCATACGACTATCAGAACGATAAATTCGTCATCACCCACGTTTATGCGGAGTCACCTGCCGAAACAGCGGGTCTTGCCAAAGGTGACGTTATAACGGCAATCGGCAACGTAACGGTTACGAGAAAGAATTATTCATCCCTTTCCGAAAATCTTTACGGTAGCCTGCTTTCATCCGTTTCGGTTGAATATGAGCGTGACGGTGTGACCAAAACCGTTGAGCCTCTTCTCGGTTTCTCACAGCCGAGCGTTATCGGCAGAGCAGAGGGCAACGTAGGCTATATCAGAATCAACGGCTTTTATAAGAATACCGCAAAGGAATTCAAAGCAGAGATTGACAGACTCACTGCCGACGGTGCTGACAGCTTTGTTTTTGACGTGAGAAATACGAGTGACGGCAGCATCGATTATGCCGCACAGGTTATCGACGTTATCGTGCCTGCGATTTCGGGCAACATCGCCGTTGCAAAGGATAAAAACGGTGAAGTATATAAAAACAAGATTTACACTGCGGAATACAGCAGCGTCAACAAGCCGATTGCGGTGCTTGTAAACGGCTCAACCGCAGGTCCTGCAGAGCTTTTCGCCTGCGATTTGAGGGATATCAGTCAGGCATTGATTGTCGGCACAAAAACGGCAGGTATCGGAACCATGCAGGAGGTTTTCACGCTTGAAAACGGCGGTGCAATTCTTTTGACGGTTGCTCTCATTGAGCCGAAGAACGGTGCGGATGCCGTTTATGACGGCAAGGGCATCGAGCCGGGCGTAAACGTAACTCTCATCAGCGGAGACGATTCAAATATCTCTCTTCTCACAAGTGAGCAGGATAATCAGCTCACCACCGCAATCAATCTTCTCGCATCATAAATAAAAGGCTTACACGAAAACCGTGTAAGCCTTATTTGTTTTATCTCCAGTTAAACGGGCGCAAGGAGAAATCGACGGTGCTCTTATCCGTGGGGATTAATCCGAAGGATGAAACTCTGCTTAATCCGTGGGAAATAAACGCATCGTAAAGCTCCTCGTTTGCCTCCTGCCTTGCAGGGTTGAGGAAGGAATATTTGCCGATATACTGATTTGCCTTGAAGTATTCCCAGCTTAAATTTGCAACCTCAATCTCAAATCTCTGCTCGTCTGTGACGTCGGAGTTGAGAGCCTTTTCCCAGAGTTTGTCGAGACGGTTGACGGTATAAAACGGATAGAAGCCCGATTGATAATGCCAGTCAAAGTCAAATGCGTGTGCAGTTGCCTTGACCTGCGCTGTCTGGATATCGATGATTTCCTTGATGTAGGGGGCGGCTTCCTCACCGTAATATGCCTTGAGGAAATCGTTCATATGGTATTCAACGTCGGCATTTACGTCCCACTGCAATTTGCAGAGAAGATAATTGCGAAGCTCGTTGAAAGCCGCATAATGTCCGTCGCCGCAGTTATAAACGTAACCCGTTATGCCGATATCGTGCATATATTTCATTGTGGATTGCATCGTTTCAAAGTTTGAGAAAAACTGTGCGGTGTTAAGGAAGTTGATTGTGTAATCGTAAATAAAAGTTCTGTCCGCAACCTTTGTCCAGTTAACGTGAGCCTCGGCAACGGAGGGCTCGTTTTCCATAAAAAGATTCTGAAAATTCTCATTTCCGTCAATCGCACCGCACTCGGTTATGGGGTGGCTGCGGCAAGCCTTGTGAAGTCCGCAAAGAACGGGCACAACGTTGGGATTGCAACGCAGAGAGAGGTCTGCGGGAGGTTGGTCGGTTTCGTTATACGCATAGAAGGTGAAGGTCATATCGGGGAATTCATCGTCAAGCGCATCGGCAAAAGCGTTTGTGAAAAGGATTGTTGTTGAACAAACCGTGCCGTACCTTGCGTTGATTTCTTCGCAGGTTTCGCAGTGGCAGTAGTTCATATTATCCTTCTGACCGATATGAATGTATTTTGAATCTCTTTCGCAGGCAAGAATTGCTTTTCTGCCGTTTTCGATTGCTATATCAAGCACCTCGGGGTTTGAAAGGCAAACGTGGTCGGTGGTGCGTGTGCCGTCGGGATTCATTGCGAAATATTCGGGATGCTCGGCAAAAAGCGAATCGGGCACGAGTTTATCGAGAGTGACGTCCCAGAGCACGAAGGTCATTGCACCGCCGTATTCAGGCATCTCTTTCCAGAAAGAAACGTTCATTTTCGTTCTTGCTCTGTAGGTATCGTTTGTGCCTGCGCAATCGTTTCTTCTCACCGTGAAAGACGGTTCAACCTTGCGGTTGATTGAATCGTCGATGATAACGCTGTTGCTTTCGGGCACGACCTCAAGCTCGGGGGTAAACCATCTGACACCGAGATATTCTTCAAGGAAGGTGTAAACACCGTAGAGTGTGCCTCGGCTGTCCTCACCTGCGATGATGAAGAAATCACCGTCGGAATAAAGCACAAAACCGTCCTCACCGATTTGCGTGCGGTCAATTTCGGTTATGCTGTTTTCAAGCTCGGTTTCACCGAGAATGATTGCTTTTTTACCGCTGAAATCAGATTCCGCAACAATCGGAAGCTCTGCTCCGCTGATTTTTCCGAGATAGGTCTGTAATTCGTCTGCGGCAGTCATAATGCATTCATCAGCACCGTCTGCTGTGACAATCGAAAAATCGCTTTCACCGTTTTCGACGATATACATCGGGTTTTCAATCCGGATCGGCTCGTATTTGTTGCCGCCGTAGTTAATGTTTGAGTTAACGGGGATTATGCCGATGATGAAAAGCAACACCTCGACAAAAGCCGCAAGACCCTTGATATATCCGAGCATCGGAATACCTCCAATCAATATTTCTGATTTGATAATATCATATGTATCAAGCGATTTCAAGCTCGGCAAGGCCCCTTTTTTGTCATTAAGTGCCGAAAAAGATGAGAAGAAGTCTGAAAAGATGTCACATTTGCATATTGAAAAAAATACTGAAAGAATGTAGAATATGTGTCAATGAGAGAAACTTTGTGCTGAAGTATCTTGTATGACAGGGAATGAAGAAGCGCGGCAAAGAAAAGAACGTGCTGAAAACTTTTTAACAAAAAACCGCCTTCTTCAAAAAATCCTGTAAGGCACCTTTAGGGTGTCTGTTTTTGTTTTACGGGTATTTTTCACAAAGCGATTTCTTCATCGGAAGCGATAAAAACTGTTTATGTGCAACAATAATCAAATAAATCTATAGTCAATATTAACAAAACGAAAATTGTTTTAATGCCGAGGTTTGGATTGAAATCCGAATTATTAAAACAGCTCTCAAAAATGTTGACGAAGCAGATTTTTTTGATATAATAAATAATATATTAAAATAAAATTTAACTTGGGAGATATATACTATGTACGTTAAAGATGTAACAGTTCAGAATCAGGTTGGTCTTCATGCACGTCCCGCAACCTTCTTCATCCAGAAGGCAAACGAGTTCAAGTCATCAATCTGGGTTGAGAAAGAGGAACGCAGAGTTAACGCAAAGAGCCTTCTCGGTGTTCTTTCACTCGGCATCATGGGTGGCACAGCTATCCGCATCATCGCCGGCGGTCCCGATGAAGAAACAGCAGTTGACGAGCTTGTTAAGCTTGTTGAATCAGGTTTTGCCGAATAATTAATAATATTAAAAAAGAGCAGGTAGCAAAAGCTACCTGCTTTCTTTGTTTATCAGACAATCCGACTGTAAAAATTACATCGGTTTATTTATCTGCGGTTGATGAATTGAAATGCTTTGCGATGAAATTGCGCATTTTCTCATCGTATTCTTCCTTGGCATCGTAATAGGAATATGCGTGGACCGCTTCGGGCACTGTGAAAATTTCTTTTTCAACGGGGCAGGCTTCGTAAAGCTCAAGGCACATCGGGAAGGGCACGAGAGTATCCTGCTCGCCGTGGATGAAGAGAACGGGATTTTTCGCATTCTTCATTGTGCCGAGGGGGTCGGCATCTTTTTTGAGGTCATAGCCTGCGATGAGTTTGCAGTGGAAATTGATGAAATGCACGATGAAATCCGTTTTGAGGAAAGGAACGAACATCCTTGTTTTGACTCCGACCTCTTTGAATGCGTTTGTGAAGCCGCAATCCTCGATAATGAGTTTCACCTGCCGTGCGGGATTGTGATTATTGACGAGCAACGAGGTTGAAGCGCCCATCGAAATGCCGTGAAGCATAATTTCGATATCCTCACCGAAACGCTCAATGAGATAATCAATCCAGAGGTTTATGTCTTTATAATCCAGACCGCTGAAGCCGATAATGTTGCCGCCGCTTCTGCCGTGACCTCTCAAATCAGGCAGAAAATAGTTGAAGCCCATTTCGTTATGGTAAAACGGGAAAAGGTGGCTCATTTCGTCGGGGCCGTTGCAATTGTGGCCGTGGATGCAGATAACGAATTTCTTCGTTTCTTTTTCGGCAGGAATATATCTTGCAGTGAGTCTGATTCCGTCAGGTGTTTTCAGTTCGAGATCCTCGTGAGGATGTGAGAGCATATATGCGTTGTTCTTTTTACGCAATTCGCCTCGGAGAATTCGTTTCGGGTCGGTTTCGGGTTTCTTGACCCTTTTTGAAACGCAGGCGATTCTGAATCCGACTGCACCGAAAACAAGGCAGATAATCAGAAAAAACGCAACAAGGGAAAGAAAAATATAAAGATACAGCATATAATCCCTCCAAGGTATTTATAACAATTCAATGATATCACAAATGTTAAAAAGTGGCAAGTACGATTTCGGTTGACAATCGGGCTCAAAAGCAGTAAACTAATGTATTATAAATTTAAGGATGGTATAAAATTGACTGGTACTCTTGTTAACGCGGCTGCGATAGTTGCAGGCGGCGCAATAGGTCTGCTTTTCAAAAAAAGCATAAAAGAAAGTTTTGCAGACAGCATAAATAAATCTCTCGGTCTTGCGATATTAATCATCGGTCTTAACGGTGTTATTTCAAATATGTTCACCGTAGATGACGGCAAAATTGCAAGCGGCGGTGAGCTTTTGCTGGTTATTTTTCTCGTTATCGGTACGCTCATAGGCGAACTGCTCAGGCTCGAGGACCGCTTCAAGAATTTCAGCGACGGAATTGAAAAGAAATTCGGCAAGGGAGGATTCTCTGCAGGATTCATAAGCTCAACTCTGCTTTTCTGCATCGGAGCGATGGCAATTATCGGTGCGCTCAACGACGGCCTTAAAAACGACAGCTCGATTCTTTTCGTCAAGAGTGCGCTCGACTTCACAACGGCAATCATTCTCGGCGCAACGGTTGGCTTCGGGGTGATGTTCAGCTCAATTCCGATTCTGCTCTATCAGGGAGGAATAACCCTTCTCGCAGGTGCTCTCGGAGGGCTTCTTCAGGGCGAATTGCTCGAGCAGGTATGCTTCGTCGGATACGCTATCATCGTTGCAATCGGTCTGAACTTCATTTTTGACAAGAAATTCAAAACGCTCAATATGGTTCCTGCAATTTTTCTTCCGATTGCGTACCACTATATATTAATGTTAATTAATTATATAAAAGGATAAAAAAGAAACGGCTTACTTTTGTAAGCCGCTTTTTTATTCAGAACTTTCTGCGAAGCTCAACCACCTTGCCGATAACGGTAACGGGCAGGGCTTCAATTTCGGGTTTTGTAAATATCATCGGTTCATATGCCGAGTTTTCAGACACAAGTACAATGCTTGTGTCTTTTTTTATTATCTTCTTGACGGTTGCATCGTTTCCGTTGACAAGAACAACGGCAATCTCTCCGCTGTCGGCATCGGGTTGGCGGCGCACAATAACCGTATCGCCTGCTTGAAAGAGAGGAAACATACTGTCGCCCTTGATTTTAAGACCGAAATATTCGCCTCTTGATGCCATATCTGCACTGATTTCTTCGTAATCCAATATATCCTCTACTGCCTCCATAGGTATGCCTGCCCTGACGTAGCCGAGAACGGGAACAAGCACGGTGCTTCCGATATCCTCGCCGCCGATAAGAGTGCCGACTGAAACGCCGAGAACACCTGCAAGGATTTTCAGGCTCTCGTTATCAGGCGAGGTTCTGCCGTTTTCCCACTGGCTGACTGCCGTCTGATGAACGTTGCAAAGAGTTGCAAGCTCGCTCTGGGACAGACCTTTTTGTTTTCTCAATTCTCTTATAATATTCATTTTTAACCCCTCCGTGCCGTAATGCAGGGGAGCCGGCAGACTATCCCGAATTGAGAAAATCAGAAAAAGCTG
>JAGBUT010000106.1 GCA_017630695.1 Clostridia bacterium | reverse complement strand
TGCATCCTGCAGGTTATAATCCTATAGGAAGGCAGGCGGTATTGTGAATACGGTTATTTATGCGGATATTCTTGTGGCGATCAATATGATTGTGAATTATTTTTTGCTTCGTGCATGTACTTCTGTGACGGGTGCAGATTGCAAAACAGTGAGGATGTTTCTGTCGTCTGCAGTCGGGGGATTGTTTTCACTGATTATTTTTATTGAAAATATACCGCCTCTGATTAACACGGCAATTAAGTTGGCTTTTCTCGGGGGTATGGTTGCGGTTGCTTTTGGTTTCGGTACGCTCAGGGCTTTTGTGAAAAACTGCTCTGCAGTTCTGATTGCAAACTTTATTTTTGCAGGAATTATGTTTGCTCTTTCAGTTTTTGTTGCACCCGAAAAAGCGATTTATAAAAACGGTATCGTTTATTTCGATATTGATATAGTCACGCTAACTGTTTCTGCGTTTGTTTGCTACGGAATTCTTTCTTTGTTGACCCGATTTTCAAGAAGCAGAAATCCTGCGGAAAGCATTTATGAGCTGACGGTTACATATAACGGCAAAGAGGTTACGGGTAAAGCTCTTTATGATACGGGAAACACCTTGCGTGACAGCTTTTCGGGCAGACCGGTAATCATTGCCGAAAGGGAATTTGCGGAGAAGCTTTTTGGCGAAAACGAAGATATAACAACGCAGAAAAGCTTTCGCCTGATACCGTATTCAACCATAAAAAACGGTGGAGCTTTACCGGCTTTTTTAGCTGAAAAAATAACACTGAAAACTCCTCTGAAAATGGCTCGGGCAGAAAAAATTTTTATTGCCGTAACGGATAAAAAATTTATTTCGGGAGATTTTTGTGCGTTGCTCGGAACACCCGTTGCCGATGCTGTTGATAACGATTTAAACTGCAGAAAGGAGAGAAAATTATGTTTAAAAAACTCTTTGAAGTAATAGCCCGAATCAAGGCGGAATTATTCGGTGTCGAGGTCGATTATATCAACGGTCCGGAAACTCTTCCGCCTCCGTTGACGAAAGAAGAAGAGGTAAGTTATCTCGAGAAATTTGAGCAGGGCGATGCCGATGCCAGAGAAGAATTGATAGTGCGCAATCTGCGTCTGGTCGTTTATATTGCAAGGAAATTTGAGAATACGGGCATACCGATTGAGGACTTGATTTCAATCGGTACACTTGGTCTGATAAAAGCAATCAATACATTCAGAATATCCAAGAATATCAAGCTCGCAACATATGATTCACGGTGCATTTAAATCGAAATTCTGATGTATCTTCGCAAAACAAATCCGATGAAAGCGGAGGTTTCTTACTTTGAACCGCTTAACGTTGATTGGGACGGAAACGAGCTCTTGCTGTCGGATATTCTCGGCAGTGAACCCGATGAGGTTTACCGTGATATCGAGTCGGAGGATGAGCGTTGCAGACTGTACAAAGCAGTCTCTTCGCTCAATAAAAGAGAACGGCAGATTATGACGATGCGCTTCGGAATCGGTGGGGGAAAAGAGTATACGCAGAAAGAGGTTGCGGATGCTCTGGGGATATCTCAAAGCTATATTTCAAGGCTTGAAAAACGAATAATCGAAAAAATCAAAAAGGAAATCTGAATCAATCTCGCTCAAACCTTTTTTATCATACAACATCTTGAGAAAACTGCCATTTATTCTCTTGACAATTAACCAAATATAGTATAAAATTGATTACAAGTGTAATAAATTATTAAATGGCTTTTTTCGAACTTTTAATGAAACTGATTGGAGTTGAATATTAAAGTGAGCGAGAATTTGGTACAATATGTTATCGATGCCGGCAATGGTGATACTGCGGCAATGGGTATGCTTTATGCTAAAACTCTCAGAACCTCTTATTTCCTTGCATCAAAGCTCAGCGACAGCGAAACTCAGGCATCCGACGTAACAAAAAAAGCTTACGCAAGAGCATTTTGCTCAATCGATAAGCTCAAAAAACCCGAAGCATTTGAAATCTGGATCAAGCAGATTGTTGCAACAATCCACAAAGATACTGCGAAGTTTATCTTTGCTGATGCCGATGCAAGTGCTCAGGAGCCTACAACCGATTTCCTCCCCGAGAATGTTTTTGCTGATGATGAAAAATCAGCAAGGGTTATCGACGCTGTTTCAAGACTTACTCTTGAACGCAGAACAGCTGTTATTCTTCACTACTATAACGGTATGCCCGTAAGCGTTCTTTCAAAGTTCCTCGGTGTTTCCGAGAGCACTGCAAACGCAGTTCTCGGCAAAGCAAGAGCAGATATCCTCTCGTATTCGGGTATCGATGCTCCTGAATTCCCTGAGGTCGCAGATCTTCCCGTTCTTACAAGAATTTTCCAGAAGTATACCGAAGCAACGAGAGTAGACAGCGAAGTTGTAAGAGAAATGTTTACTTTTGCAATTGAAGCATATTCAGAAGCTATGCCCAAGGCTGAACCCGTTGAAGAGGAGAAGACTGAAGCTGCTGCTGAAGAAGCTGAAACGCAAGCAGTTGAAGAAACAACAGAAGAAGTTGTTGAGGAAGCAACTGAAGAAGCGGTTGAAGAAGCTGCTGAAGAGGTTGCAGAAGAAACTGATGAAGAAGAAACAATCGAAGTTGCGGAAGAAGTTGCAGAAGTTGAAGAAACCAAAGCTCCTGCAGAAGAGATTGTTGAAGAAGTAAAAGATATCGAAGCTGAAATTGATGAGGAAAAAGCTCATATGGAAGAAGATATTCTTTCATTCAAAGACAGAATCAGCTCAATGCTCGGCGTTGATATGGATGCAAAATCAGAGGATGAGTCAGCTGAAGAAGTGGCTGAAGAGGTAATCGAAGAGGTTGCCGAGAAAGTTGCTGAAGAAGTTGAAGAAATTCCTGAAGAAGAAACAGCTGCCGCAGAAGATTATTCTTCAGAAGAGATTGACGACGATGCGTTTGAAAGAATCAGACTCAGCGTAGAAGGTCTTTCCGATATTGAAACAGAAGAGACAACTGATTTTGCAGCTCCCGTTGTTGAAGCCGAATCAGAAGCAGTTACTGCAGGTCCCGTATTCGGTGAGCTTCCGATTGATGAAACTCCCGAAGAAAAAACTGTTGCTAAAGCAGATAAAAAGTCCGCAAAGCTTAACCCCAAGTTTATAATTGCGGCTGTTGCGCTTCTTGCAGTTGTTATTGTTGCCGTTGTGCTTCTTGTAAACGGTGGTAAGGGTGACGATACTTCCACCACTACAACTCCCGTTTCAGATACAATCAAGGCTCCCGTTGAATGGACAGCTCTTCCTGAGCTTTCAGCTTATAAAGATATCGAGTTCCTTAACGAAAAGGTAAGCTCATTCAAGAAATCAGGTAAATACGGTCTTATCGATTATCAGGGCAACGTTGTTCTTGCCGCTGAATACGATGGATTCAAGCGTTGCAGTAACGGCAGATATTACGGTGAGGGCAGACTTGATGAGTCAGGCTACCACATTCTTGCTGTTAAAGATGGAGTTGCATATGAGGTTGTTATGATGAACGGTAATGCTGTTGTCAGCAACGAGCCTCACGCAGACCACGCAACAAGCAATAACTCAAGCATGAGTGGCGGTGACTATGATGAAAGAGACCGCTACTATGAAGGCTATGCCGCAGTCCGCAAGAACGGTAAATGGGGCTACGTTGCTCAGAACAGCGGTAAGCTCGTTGTTCCTTATGAGTTTGAAGCAGTGAACAACGTTCCTTCTGATAATCCCTCTGCAGCATACGACTATTGCCGCGGTTCGTCCAACGGTTACGTTGCCGTTAAGAAAGACGGTAAGATGGGCGTAATCAAGATTGAAAAAGAGTCCTACAAGGTTGTTGTTGATTTCACTTATGATGAAATCCTTCAGGGTGAAGGCGGCACTTTCCTTGCTTATAACGGTAAGGAATGGGGCAACCTTAAAATAGGCACAGTTTCAAACGTTGGCGGTGCTGGTTTAACAGAAGTAACAACTCTGCCTCCCGTTGTTACGGAACCTCAGGAAATTCCGATAGGCAAGTTCGTTGTTAACGATGACGAATCCAATATCAGAACTTCACCCGATACCGATAACGATGATAACGTTATCACAGCTCTTGATAAGGGCTACGAAATCACTGCTTTCGAAAAGAAAGAGGGCAGCAACGGTTCTGAATGGGTCAGATTTGAGTATGAAGGCCAGGAAGCTTGGATTTCATCCAAAAAGCTTGACAAGATTGATTAATCTTGACAACGCTTTGATTTGAGAATATAATATTTTTAAGTTAAAATAATAAAAACTATGACGAAGAAGAATTCCGCTTCAGCTCCCAGAGAGACGGTCAGTTTGCTGAGATGACCGTTGAGCAAAAGAAACGGGAAGGCCGCTTCCGAGTTCCGCTGTGATGAATGGCGGCGTTGCCTGCGTTAAAAGGATTGAGTGGTGCAGTTTGCGCTCTTTGGGTGGTACCGCGGCGATATGCCGTCCCATTGGGTTGTGAAACTGCACCTTTTTTTGGCTTTTTAAGCCGTTTTATCAAGTAAAATCATAGGAGGATTAATAAATATGAAATGGACAGGCCTTAACGAACTGAGAGAAAAATACCTCTCATTTTTTGAATCAAAGGATCATCTGAGATTGCCCAGCTTCTCACTTGTTCCTCAGGGAGATAAGAGCATTCTGCTTATCAATGCAGGTATGACTCCCATGAAAAAATATTTCACAGGCGAGGTAACTCCCCCCAGAAAGAGAGTTACAACCTGCCAGAAATGTATCCGCACACCCGATATTGAGAACGTAGGTAAGACAGCGCGTCACGGCACATATTTTGAAATGCTCGGCAACTTCTCGTTCGGCGATTATTTCAAGCACGAAGCAACAGCCTGGGCTTGGGAATTCTTCACCAAGGTTCTTGAAATTCCCGAAGAGCTTCTCTATGTAAGCGTTTATCTTGAAGATGACGAAGCTTTTGATATCTGGACAAAGGAAGTAGGCGTTGATCCCTCTCATATGGTACGTTTCGGCAAAGAGGACAACTTCTGGGAGCACGGTGCTGGTCCCTGCGGTCCCTGTTCTGAAATCTACTTT
>JAGBUT010000105.1 GCA_017630695.1 Clostridia bacterium | reverse complement strand
TGAACCTGTAACGGCAAGGGTTGCAATAACGGGGATGATAGCAAGAAGTGATTCGATTTTTGATCTGTTGGATGAAGTGCCGATGTCTGTAATCCAAGCGTTGAAAGCAGCGTCGTTACTTGTTGAACCCATAAAGGTCATAAGGCCGTCCATAATGATAACAAGAATAACTGTAGCTGAAACGGCTGCGCCAACGTCTGTGCCCATAATCTTTGCGATGGATTCGGGGTTAATGATTGCAAAAGCAACAACCGTCAGACCCCAGAGGATATAACCTGCGCAGATAAAAATTTTACGCTTGTTGATTTTGTCGCTGAGGCTGCCCATAAAGAGCGTTGTGAGGAAAGCAACGATTGCGCTGACAGCGATCATAATTGAAATATCGTGCATATCGCCGCCGATTTTAAGCATATAGAGATTGAAAAAGTTGTTTTCAACTGCCCATGCAACCTGACCCATAAATCCGAAAAGGATTACGTTGAAGAGAAGAGACGGGCTGAGTTTTTTGTTATCTGACATAATATTAGCCTCCGAATTTTTCTATAAGATATTTGATGATGAAAGCCGCTGCCGCAAGACCTGCAACACCGCTTGTGATTTTCATAAAGATAGTCTGTCTGTCAGTGAAGTTTCTGAGAATCGGGCCGAGGCTTTCGCATTTGAGTCCGAACTGCTTGAAGCGTTTGAGCTCCTGAGTGAATTTTTCGGGATTCTTTTCGTCGATAGTGACGAGTCTGACACAGCTTCTGCATCCGTCGGTGAATGCTCTGAAGCCTGCGGTTCTGTGCTGTGCAAGGTAAATACCGTCTGTCCAACCCGAGAAATCGTTCAGATGGTCGTGGCCGAAGAAAGCACCGATAATGCCGCCAACCTTTTTCCAGCTTTCGAACTGCCCGCTGTTAACGTCGGGTGAGCAAGGGCCTTCGCCCACAACGTCAAGAACACCTTTTTTGCCAACGTACCACGTGCCTTTTTTGGAATTATAACCTCTTACTGCAAAGGGAAGCTCCCAGAACTTTGCCTTTCGCAGCAGATTATATTCTTCGGGAACGGGTGTATGCTGGAAGATGAACGAGGGCATCGGAACGCCTCCGTTGAGTTCTTTGAGCTTTGCGCATTCTTCCTCAAACCACTCAATCTGATCCTCGTGAACGAAATCATAGTGCGAGATTTCTCTGTTTTCGTGGCAGTTGTTTGAGTCGATGAACCAAAGGCAGAAAACGGGTTTCTCTCCGTCGGAGGAATAAATCAGCTCCTTGAAGTTTGCGTTGCCCGTTATTTCTGCAGGAGCATCGTTTCGGGTGAGGCAGTTTTCGATTTTTTCGTATATCGCAACAACCTCATCCTCGTGGCCGTGGTCGTGCTCGTGATTGCCGAGCACTGCGGCAACGGGAATGTTGCGCTCCGTTATTGGAGCCATAACCGCACGGAGCATTTCTTCAAAAACTTCGGGAGCATCAACGATGCTGTTTGTGTTGCAGTTATCACCGAGAAGAACGCATAAATCAGGCTTGTATTCGTCAAGCGCCGCAATCATAAGCTTCTGCATATCCTTGAATTTCGGATTTGTTTTGTAATCCGTATGCTCGTGGATATCACCGAAAAGCAGGATTTTGAATTTACCGTTATTGAATTTGAGTTTCATTGGTAACCTCCGTTCAGCTTTTTAAGCGTAGTTGACAGCAACCGCCGCAAGCATAAGTCCTACGGAGGCGATGCCCTCAAGCAGGAAAAGCTTCCACGAGAACTTGAGCCATTTGCCGTAGGAAACGCTGACCAGACCGATTGCGATAATCATAATTCCGCTGGTGGGATAAAGAAGATTTGTGAAGCCGTCGCCAAGGCAGAATGCAAGAGTAACGCTTTGACGTGTAACGCCGACCATATCCGCAAGGGGAAGAACGATGGGCATAATAAGGAAGGCTTTTGCCGTGCCGCTGCCGACGAAAAATTCGAGAATAACGATGAATGCGAAGAGCATCAGGATTGCGGCAGAGGGTGTGAAATCCTTGATAAGTTCGTAAACAAAATTAAGTATTGTGGGGATGATGTTGCCCTGATCGAGGATATATGTAATTGAAAGAATGATAAGAATAAGGGGGATTATGGGAGCAACGGTCTTGATGCCGTCACCGAATGATTTAGCAAGTTCCTTGCCGTTAAGACCCGAGAATTTGCCTGCAAGCAGACCGCCCAAAGCAAAGAGAACAGCCATCGTAGGCATTGAAATCATACCTTCTGTTCCTGCGATGAAATCGATAACGATGCCTGCAAGAACTCCGCAAAGGCAGATGATAAAAGCTTTTGCAGCTTTTTTGATTTTTACGTCTTCGAGGATGTTCATACCCTCGTCAAGGCTGTACTTTTCTTTCAGAGCAATGTCTGTTTCGTAGCAAAGGGATTTCTTGGGGTTTTTCTCAATCTTTTTTGCATATGCCGTAAGGAACCCTGCAAGAACGGCATAAACAACAATGAAAACAATGATTCTGAAGCCGAGACCCGAAAAAATCGGAAGTCCTGCAAGTCTCTGAACAGTAACAACGTTAAAGGGATTGAAGGTTGCGGCGGTGAAGCCGAAGGCAACGGCAATCAGGCTGATGCCGAGACCGACGAATGAGTCCCAACCGAGGGCGAGAGAGATTGCAACCGCAATGGGAACAAGGGTAACGGATTCTTCAAGAATACCTGCGGTTGAGCTCAAAAGCATGCAAGCGAGAATCATAATGTTGAGCAGCAGATATTTCTTGTTGCCGAACTTTTTGATGATAACCGCCATTATGTATTTGAGGATGTTGCATTTATCGAGAATCAGGAAAGTACCGCCGATTATCGTGATGAAAAGAATAATCGCAACACCCGTCAACGCATTGCTTGTTGAGAAAACAAGAATCGGTGCGAGGAAGATTTTCCATATCGGCATTTTTTCATCGATGGGGGTGTAAGTGCCGTTGATGATGTTGCCTGCCTCATCGTATTCGTAAACGCCTCTGGGCATAACCTGAGTGAGCACTCCTGCGAATGCCATAATTGCCGCAAGAAGAATGCAGATGAGAAGAACGGTTTTTTTGTTCAGCGTAATTCCCGACTGAACGTTTTTGTTCGAGGTGATATCCGCCATTTTGATTCCCCTTATTATTATTTTTAAATATATAAAAGGATTATATCACATATCTTATACCATTTGCAATAAAAATGACAAAATTGTAAACATAAAGATTTTTGTTGAGAAATCTTTGCGGATGTGATAAAATGGTAAAAAACAACGGAAAGAGGTTGTTAGTTTTGAAAAAAATAATCGCACTCATCATCACAGCCGCAATGATTTTCTCGCTTTGCGTACCCATGGGCCACGCTCAGCAGGATGGAGTTTGCAACTGCGGTCAGAATCCCATAATCTACGTTGGCCCCCTCGGTTGCTCGGATATCTATGAAAATCCGAACACAGAGAACGAAAGAACTCTTTTCAGACCCGATACGGGAGCTATCATTTCGCTTGTTTTCAAGCTCATTCCCGCACTTCCCGGTCTCATCCTCTTCAAGAATTACGACAGCTTCGGTGACGCACTTATCAGCGCAGTTTACGATGCTTTCGGCGCAATGGCTCTTGACGGCAACGGCAATTCTGCCGAAAACGTTGCAGTCAAACCCGATGAGCTTCCCACCGACCCTGCTCACGGTCAGGGCAGAGACTATTATTTCAGCTATGACTGGCGTCTTGACCCCGTTGAAAACGCAGCTCTGCTTGACGCTTTTGTTAAGCACGTAAAGACTCTTACGGGTCACGATAAGGTTAACTTCAGAGCATCTTCAATGGGCGGCGTTGTAACAATGGCATATTTCCACGAATACGGTTATGCCGACGTTGACGCTTGTATCTTCCAGTGCTGTCCTCTTCTCGGCACAGACGTTGCAGGCGACCTTCTCTCAAGAAAACTTGCTCTTGATTCAAAGGCACTTCTTGATTACGCAGCCGACGGTATTCCTCCTTATGATTTCGGCGGTGCCGCACTCAACGTTCTTTTCGATTTCCTTTATTACAGCGGTCTCGTTGATGCTGTTTACGGCTTTGCAGGTACTCTTCTCGATAACCTTCAGGAGAGAGTTTTTGATGAACTCCTCACACCCGTTTTCGGCACTCTTCTCGGTCTTTGGTCATTCGTGCCCGATTCGGCATATGAAGAGGCAAAGGCAATCAACCTTGACCCCGAAACTCAGGCAGGTCTTATCGCAAAGGCTGACTATTATCACTACGAAATCCAGTGCAAGGCAGACGAAATTCTCAACGAAGCAATCGACAGCGGTGTGAGAATTATGATTGTTGCAGGCTACGATATTCAGAGAACTCCTCTTGTTGAAAATATGGATAACAACAGCGACGCAACCGTTGACACAAAATACGCTTCAGCAGGTGCAACAGTTGCTCTCCTGGGCGAAACTCTCGGTGAAAACTATCAGCAGAAGAACTGCGATTGCGGTCACAACCACGTTTCACCCGACGGTGTTATCGATGCATCAACCTGCATTCTTCCCGAAAACACTTGGTTCATCAAGGGTATGCTCCACTCCAACTGCCATGACGGTATTATGGAGATGTATAACTGGTTTATGTATTCGGGCGAGGATTGCAACGTATGGTCAAATCCGAATTTCACACAGTTCCTTGAGAATGACAAACCCAACCTTCGCGTAAAGGCGATGGGTAACTTTGCCGAGGGTGACGAACAGCCTACCTATGAACCCGGCAACTCCTTCTATGACAAATATTCAAAATATGCCGCACCCGTTTTCGATGCGATAACAGGCGCAATTGAAAAGTTCAAAGCGGCATAAAAAGCAAAATAAAGCAAAAAATAATCGGGAGCCCTTTTTGGGTTTCCCGATTTTTGTTTTATGGTGATGCTTTGAATAAATCAATCAGAAAAAGAGCAAAAGAATTGCTTTTAAGAAGAAAAAGAAGTGCCGTGCCGTCACTTATTGCACTGCTTCTTGTTGCGGCAGGTGTGTTTTTGGTCAGATTTCTCCTTGCAGGCGGCAAAACTGCCGTTGCGCTCTGCGTGAGCGTAATTCTGACTCTGGCATACACGCTGTTCAGAAATTGCGTCAATTACAGTTTGCAGGTGCAGACGGTAGCCGCCTTAAACGGCAGTGAAATAAAAATAAAAGCAAAGGAATACGCAAAAAACGTCTGGCTCACGGTGAGAATTTTTGCTCTGAAAACTGCAGAGCTTATCGCATTCGAATTACTGCCGTTTCTGATGCTTTCGCTTCTTTTTCTCGGAATAAACGTAAAAGGCATAAGCAGGAGCGTTTGCCTGATTATTCTTCTCGGTGCGGCGGTTGTTTCGGCAATCGGTTTAGTATTTTACGTTTTTTCTGTGCAGAAATATTCAAAGGCACCGTTTTTTCTTGCGGCATATCCTTCGCTTACGGTCAGCGAATGCATAGAAATAAGCAGACTGCAGGGCGAAGGAAAAGCAGCGGAATTGCTTCGCTTCAAGCTCGGATTCCTGCCGTGGATTCCGCTTTGCATCGCAATATTTCCGCTGCTGTATTTTATTCCGTATTATAAACAGAGTCTGACTTGCTTTTTTATCAGACGGGGATTTTGAAAACCGCTTTCTTTATTTTGTCGCTTGTGAGCTTGACGCAGGGCTTGTGAGCATCCTGAGGAGCAAGGAAAACGAAGGTGCCTGCCTCGAGAGCAACGCAGGTGCTTTCGCAATTCTGTGCGGTGAAGAATTCCATATCAGGCTTATAACCGGTTGAATCTCTTGCTTCGCTTGTGGGGATAACCTCACTTGTTTAGTTGCCGATGATAGCATACTGCACGTCGTGAAAATTTCTGTGAGCTTCGAATTTATCGTTGCCTGCAGGCTCGTATTCAGCGATGCTTACCTTTACACCGTTGCCCACTTCGTAGCTTCCGCAGGGGAGAGCTGCAAAATCGTTTTCTTCGATGAATTTAACCATATCATCAAAATGTGAGTTGAATGCCGAATAGAGCTTAAGGTTTTCAATTTTATCAAATATCATTGTAAATCACCCTTTCTTAACGTATATTTTAAATCCGTTGGTGCTAAATGTCAATGCTGTGTTGACACAAAAAATGCATTATGCTAAAATCGAAACAGAAAGGAGAGATATCCTTGCTGAAAAGATTGATTTCACTTATTCTTGCGGCTTTGCAGACGCTTGTTTTCAATATCTTCACGAAGAATGACGATATTCAGACTCTCGGAGTTATCAGCCACGAAAAATATCAGACCTTTGAAAGCTTCGGCACAAGCTCTGCGTGGTGGTCGCAGAATATCGGCGATGAGAAGACTGCGGATGAAATTGCACGCTTGCTTTACGACGATGAAACGGGTCTCGGTCTTGACGTTTACCGATACAACATCGGCGGCGGTGAGCACGAAAATCCCGATTGCCGTATCTGGGATACTTCCCGACGCACCGAAAGTTTTTACGTTTTAAACGAAGAAACGGGCGAGTATGAATATGATTTCACAAGGGATGCCAATGCCAGAAGAATGCTCGATTATGCCGTCAGATACGGTGCATCGCAGGTTATTCTCTTCTGCAACAGTCCCCATTTTTCAATGACTAAAAGCGGTCACGCTTCGGGCGGACTTGAACCGAACGTTTCAAATCTTCCGAAAGAAAACTATGCGGCTTTTGTTGATTACGTGCTGACGATTGCCGATTGGTTTGTTGAGCAGGGTTATCCCGTAACCGCAATTTCACCCATCAACGAGCCTCAATGGAGTTGGGGCGGCGAATGGGTCGGTCAGGAGGGCTGCCACTACACAGCCGACGAAACCGTTGAAGTGCTTGAAATGTTTGCCCTCGAGATGCAGAAAAGGGGATGCAAATATAAGCTCAGCGGACCTGAAAGCGGTCAGCTTACGGAAGAATATTTCGACTACGTAGATAAATTCTTCGCAAGTGAAATTCTCAACGGATTCTGCGATTCAATCAGCGCGCACAGCTATTGGATTGATAACAACTGGTGGGCAAAATCGCAGTTTGCCGAAAAAATGGCAAAGCAGTATCCCGATAAAAAATTCGAGATGAGTGAGTGGTGTGAGCTTCCGATGACGCTCGACCCGAATTCAATCGAAAGCGGTCTGTATATGGCAAACGTAATTATGCAGGATTTATCGTGGATGAATGCCGTTTCGTGGCAAAGCTGGACTGCCGTTAACGGTGACGGTGTGCTCGATCTCGTAAACGGAGAGCTTGTTGCCTACAGCAGATATTACGCTTACAAGCAGTTTTCATCGTTTATAAAACCCGGTATGTCGAGAGTCAGACTCAAAAACAGTGCAGGGGATGAAAGCAGCGTTTCTTCAATTGCCTTTGCCGATGAGAATCAGACGGTAATAATCATCATCAATAATGAGGATTACGCGCAGGATATCGGTCTTTACGGCAACTATGAGTCGATGGAAATCTACCGCACGGATGCTGAAAACAATTGCAACGGAATTTATTCGGGCGAGATGCTCAGACAGATAAGTGTTTCACCGAAAAGTATAACAACAATCATATACGAAAATTAAGGAGGCATAACAATGGGAAAGAAAATCAGAGTAGGTATCGTCGGCTGCGGCGGTATTTCAAAAGGCGCACATATGGGTGCATACGAGAAGCTTAAGAAGAGAGTTGAAGTTGTTGCACTTTGCGATATCATAGTTGAAAGAGCAGAGGAAGCCAGAGATAAGCGTTTCCCCTCAGCTGCAGTTTATAAAGATTATAAAGATCTTATCAATGATGCAAACGTTGATTACGTTGATATCTGCACTCCCAACTATCTTCACTCCATTATCGCTGTTGATGCACTTAACGCAGGTAAACACGTTCTTTGCGAGAAGCCCGATGCAGTAAGCGTTTCGGAAGCTCTCAGAATGCAGGCTGCTGCAAATGAAAGCGGCAAGAAGCTTATGGTTATCAGAAACAACCGTTTCTTCGGCACTTCCGCTGAAGCTAAAAAGGCAATTGAAAACGGTGATTTCGGTCAGATTTATGCAGGCCGTTGCGGTTGGATAAGACGCAGAGGTATCCCCGGCAAGGGCGGTTGGTTCACAACTAAAGCACAGTCAGGCGGCGGACCTCTCATCGACCTCGGTGTACATATGCTTGACCTTGCAATCTGGCTTATGGGTAACCCCACTCCCGTGAGTGTAAGCGGTAACACATTCTGCAAGTTTGCTGATTGCGACGTTATGGATTCACCCGAAGCAAAGTTCGGTGATAAGAACGAAAACGGCACTTTCGACGTTGAAGACCTCGGTATGGGTCTCATCCGTTTTGATAACGGTGCAGTTCTTCAGCTTGAATGCTCATGGGCATCAAACATCAAAGAGGAACACCGTTTCGTTGAACTCAGAGGCGAAAAGGCAGGTCTTTCATGGATTAACGGTAAGGCTGAAATCTACTATGAAGAAAACAATAAGCAGATTGACAAGAAGGTCAAAGCAAAGCCCACACCCGATGCTCATAAAGAAAATATCAGCCACTTCCTCGACGTGCTTGAGGGTGCAGATCCCATCTTCGTTCCCCAGCAGGGCGTTGATATGATCAAGATTCTCTGCGCTATGTACGAGTCCGCAAAAACAGGCAAAGAAGTTCAGCTTTGATTGCTGATAAAGGCGCTGAAACATAAACGAAAATATTTCGTTTATTTGACGTTTTTTCGCTTTTCGATGTATCGCGTACACCTTCAAGCGAAGAAAACGCCATCAGCATCCTTTTTCATCAATCAACTGTATAACGGCAACATAATATCAATATCATAAAAAAACAGGCAGGTAACGGTGTGTTACCTGCCTTTGTTCTTTATATAAGCACCTTTGAAAGGAACTCCTTGAGTCTGGGATTCTTGGGATTTGAGAAGAATTCATCAGGATTATTTTCTTCCATAATGACGCCTTCATCCATAAAGATAACTCTTGTGGCAACTTCCTTTGCGAAGCCCATTTCGTGAGTTACAACAACCATTGTCATTCCGCTTTCTGCAAGTTCCTTCATAACGTTGAGAACTTCGCCGACCATTTCGGGGTCGAGTGCTGAGGTAGGCTCGTCAAAGAGCATAACCTCGGGATTCATTGCGAGAGCACGAACGATTGCAACTCTCTGCTTCTGGCCGCCTGAAAGCTGTGAGGGATAAGCGTTTGCCTTCTCGGAAAGACCGACCTTTTCAAGAAGCTCAAAAGCTTTTAATTCAGCCTCTTTCTTGGTCATAAGACCGAGTGAAACGGGTGCAAGAGTGATGTTGCTTAAAATGGTGTGATTGTTGAAAAGATTGAACTGCTGGAAAACCATACCCATCTTTTCGCGGTGTTTGTTGATGTTGACCTTCTTATCGGTGATGTTGACACCGTTGAATTCGATTACACCGTCAGTAGGCTCTTCGAGTCTGTTCAGACAGCGGAGGAAGGTTGATTTACCTGAACCTGAAGGGCCGATAACAACAACAACTTCGCCTTTTTTGATTTCGGTATCGATGCCTTTGAGAACGTCGAGCTTTTTGAAGCTTTTCTTCAGACCCGAAACCTTGATGATTGTATCAGTGGTCACTGTTACGAAGCCTCCTTTCAAGGATTTCAACCAACTTCGTGAAGAAGAGGACGAGAACAAGATAAATGAGAGCAACCGCAATCAGGGGCATAAATGCCGAGTATGTACGGCTTCTGATAAGGTCGCCTGCTTTTGTAAGATCCTGAAGGGCAACGTAGCCCGAAACGGACGTTTCTTTGAGAAGAACGATGAATTCGTTTGCAAGAGCAGGAAGAACGTTTTTGAGAGCCTGCGGAATGATAATCTTTGTCATCGTCTGCGTATAGCTCAGACCGAGGCTTCTGCCTGCTTCGAACTGACCCTTGTCAATCGACATAATGCCCGAACGAACGATTTCGGCAACGTATGCACCCGAGTTGATACCGAACGCAAGGGATGCAACGAGAATCTTGCTGTCAACGGAAACGAGGATGACGTAATAGATAAGCATAAGCTGAACAACAACGGGTGTTCCTCGGATAACCGTAAGATAAATTTTTGCAATTGTGTTTGCAAATTTAAGAAGATTGCGTGCAATGGGGTTGCTGATTGTTGAAATGTTGGTGTCGTGCGTTGATCTGATTAAAGCAAGAACAATGCCGAGAACAATACCGAGAAGAACGGAGAAGAAGGTTACCTGAAGAGTAACTCCGAGACCATCAACGAGCCATTTCCATCTGTTGCCGTCGATAAAGTTAAAGATGAATTCTTCCTTTAAATCGTTGAACATATTGATAATACTATTCATTGGTAATGAAATCACCTGCTATTCTGAATATTAATAAAGAGGGCAGGGAAAACCTGCCCCCTTGGTTTTGCGTTTAATTATTTGTTGTTAACCTTAACGAATTCCTTTGCAGGCTCGTTGTCGATAACAACGCAGTCAACCTTACCTGTGATAAGAGCCTGAACAGCGTCTGCGCCCTTGCTGTAACGCTCAACTGTTGCTGTGGGTTCGCCTTCTTCGGGTTCTGCAAGATCCCAAGTTGTGTAAAGGTCGCCTGTTGTGCCCTGCTGAACGCCAACCTTCCAGAGTGAGCCGTCAGCCTTGGGAGCAAAGAGGTCGTCTGCAGTCTTGATTTCGGAACCTTCCTTAACGATGATAACCTGAACGCCTGTTGCGTAGGATTCTGTGAAGCTTACGGACTGCTTTCTTTCGTCTGTTACTGTAAGACCTGCCATGATGAAGTCAATCT
>JAGBUT010000009.1 GCA_017630695.1 Clostridia bacterium | reverse complement strand
TCTTTTGCGATATCAATTGCAACGCGGTTTGCTTCCTGCCTCGGAAGCTCCTCGTCAAACTTAATTTCAGTTATCGGGAAAAGCAAACATTCAGCGTCAGACCTGAGGTAGAATTCGGGGGACGTACCTTCGTGACCGTGATGTGACATCTGCATAACGTCGCATTTAAGCGTTTTGGCAGAATATCTTCTGATAAGCACCTTGTCGCTTTCGCCCATACTGTCACCGGGGAATGAAACCTTGCAGTTACCGACCTTCATCATCACTGAAATAGTGGTGTTGTTGAAGTTTTCAAGCGTTCTGGGGAAAACATCCTCGTGAGTGCAGAGTACGGTGAATTCGAGATTATCGATATAAAAACGCTGACCCGCGTGCATCTTATATTTTTTGATGTCGGTTCTGCTTTCAAGCACCTCCATAAATGAGAGCATAATGTTGTTGCCTGCATCGCCCCATCCCTTGCTTTCGGGCAATTCAAGTGAAGGCAGATTATAATAAAAAGCTTTGATTTCAAGTTCATCCTTGTGATATAAAAGAACGTCCTTGACCTTGCCTACGTGGTCCTCGTGACCGTGAGAAATAAACCAGCCTTCAACAATGGGTTTTCTGCCATTTGAGTGTTTTTTGAGAAATTCAACGATTCTGAAATCGTCTCTGACGGAATAGGGGTGTGCGCTGTCAATGACAAAGAAATTGCCGTTTGCCGCTTTGATGATATAGCACATTCCGCAGTCAATCAGCGAATGGTCAACCTCAAACTGCCAGAGTGTTGCGTTTTCAGCGGAGCTTATCGGTTTGTTGGGATATCTTTCAAATTTTTCACACGCAACGATTCTCATTGCCTTTTCGATTGCACAATAGTAAACGTGCACCATCATTCCCGAAACAAAGGTTTTGTGGATTGAATGCTCGATTTCGGATTCGTCGTAAAGCTCGAAGCCTTTACAAACCAAATCAGAGCATACTTTGTCGAAAATGTCCTTTTCAACGTCTGAGTAGAGAAGCATATAAGTGTTATCGCCGCAGTTATATTCTCGGCATGAAAGACCTGTGGGCAGTGGGGTTGAGTTGAAAATACCGTTCATTTTATCATCACCTCTTAAACAATGAAAATATTATATCACCAATAAACTCAATCAGCAATATTCAAAAGAAAAAATAGTTGAAATATATATGTAAAGTATGATAAAATCAAAAAAACGCAAACAGAAAGGAAAATCAGAATGTATTATAAAATAGAAAACGAATTCCTCACCTGCGAAATCGACGATATGGGTGCCCAGCTTCATTCACTCAAATCCAAAGAAAACGGTAAGGAATATATCTGGTACGGCAGAGAAGAAATCTGGTACGGTCAGGCTCCCGTGCTTTTTCCCGTTATCGGTCAGCTTATTGATGAAAAATACCGTTATAACGGCATAGAATATTCAATGCCCAAGCACGGTCTTGCAAGAAGATATCCTTTTACCGTTAAAAAGTGTGACGGTGCAAAAGCTGTTTTCAGCCTTGAAAGCAACGAAGAAACTCTTCAGAAATATCCCTTTGAGTTTGAATTGGTTATGACATTTGAACTTGTCGGCAAGTCGCTCAAAAATACTATGACCGTTATTAACAAAAACAACGGTGTTATGTATTTCTCACTCGGTGCACATCCCGGCTTCAACTGCGCTGTCGGTGACGTTATTGAGTTCGAAAAGCCTGAAACAATTCCTACGGAAAGAATTGACAGCGACAGCCTTATCATTGATAAAAAGTTCCCCCTGCTTGAAAACAGCAGAGAGATTGAAATTACAGAGGAAATCTTCAAGGCAGATGCTCTTATTCTTTCGGGTATGGAATCCGAAAAACTTCGCATCAAGGGTGAAAACGAAATCGAATTCACTTTCGGCAAGTGTCCCTTTCTCGGCATCTGGGCAAAGCCCGGTGCACCCTACGTTTGCATTGAGCCGTGGTACGGTGTAAACGATGGCAGAGAGGTCAAGAACGATATCTCCGAAAAGAGAGGAATCCAAAGCCTCGCAGAAGGCGAAACCTTTGAATACACGTGGATTGCGGAAGTAATCAAATAAGATAAAGTAAAACACCCGTCGGTATTTCGACGGGTGAATTTTTTAGCTTGTTTTACTGATGGTCTTTTTGTTGCCGAATGAAAAAACGTAGCTGTCTGCAGTGTTATCTGTTCTCGGTGGATAATCGGTTGAAACAATGTGAGCGTTGCTGTTGAGTGCGTTTTCAGCTTTGCTTTCGGAAATGCTGCCGAAACTGTCGGCTCTTGTGCGGACAATCAGCTTTTTTTCGTCAATGATATAGTCCTGCGATTTGAGTAGCTTTGACGGGTTGTTTGAAAGAATGAAGGATGCATAATCCTTTTCGGCATCGTTTTCACGGAGCATCGGAAACATTGCCTGTGTTTTGAGTGACGGGTCAGCATCGATATAATTCTGCGTAACACCGCAATCGTGAAGAAGAATCAGCACCTTGCCGAGCATATTTTTGACCTCGCACCAGTCGTCGTTTGCTCTCATTTCACCGAAAGACTCATAATCACGAAGCATATCGGCAGGAGTAAACAGCTTATCTCCGAGTGTTTCTTTGAGAACGGAGTCAAGCTCAAGGGCGTAATCGTAACTGAAGCCTTTCATATCATCGAGGGCGAATATAACACTCTTGGGCTCGATGATAACGGTAATCGGCAGATGGTTCGGGTTGTTATCCGACCACATTGCGATTTCTTTCATCGCAAGCGAAAAATCGTAGCAGGTGGTTGTCATTTCGATATACGGAGAGTGCATACAAGTGAACGAGATTTCACCGTTTCGGTCAAAGGTCTCAACGTCCATTTCAATGCTTCTTACACCGTTGTTGAATTGCTCGGTGAGGGTTTCGCTTTTGAATTCGGCTTTATCCTCGGGGATAAGACCGAAGGTGACGGTTGAAAGATTGCGGTAGAGCTTTTTCGTTGCATCCGTTGCCTCGGATTGATAGCTGTTATGCGTTGCCGTAAAACGCATTTCGTTGAATTTGATTCCCGATTCAAGCTCTGCATTCAGGTCGCCCGCAAAGAAAGATTCTTCGTCAACGGGAGCGATTTCACCGTTGGCATATGCTTTTTCGAGAACGGCAATCCGTTCAATCTGACTGTTTATGTCAGCCTCAAGCCTCGGTGTGTTTACCGAGAAAAGAGAAACAAAGGTGATTGCCGTTGAAATCAGGGCAGGGAGGAATCGGATAAGACTGTTAAAAAAATTAAGCATAATATTCTCCGCTTCTGAAAAATTATTCTTTGATTATTTTCCACGCTTCAACAAGCCTTTCAATGCTCCACGCAGCGTTTGCGGGGCTTGTTGATGGCAGACATATCGCCTTGATTCCCGTTTGGGGATAAGTATATTTGATATAATATTTTTCGGCTGTTTTGCCATTGACGATGATTCTGTCAACCTTGCTGTTTTTGAGAATAAGCGAAAGGTTGTTTGCGGTGACGTTTCTGATTGTGCTGTCGGCACTGCCTTCAATTTCGCAGGATTCGATAACGTCCCACATTGCAAGATGATTCTCGAGAATCATCTTCTTTTTTTCTTCAATCGTTTCAGGCTTCGGGTAACCGAGTACCGTTGCCGCTACCGACCAGAATCTGTTTTGAGGATGGCCGTAGAAGAATGCGGCTTCCCTTGATTTGACAGAGGGGAATGAGCCGAGGATGAGTGTTTTTGATTCGCTGTCAAACAGCGGAGGAATGGGATGAATAATCATATCTTTGTGTATTTTTTGAGCACGTTTGCAATCGGAGTGAAAACGGCAAATGTAACAACGGCATTGATTGCGGCTTTTGCAAGATTGAAGGGGATGATTGCGGGGATAAGAAGAGAAGCGACTGCCTGAACACCTGTGCCCATAAATATACCCGTGAAAACAAGATTAAGCGGAATCATAACGGCTGTCATTGCGATAACGCCGAGAACAAGACCGATGATAAGGCTCGGAATTGTCTTTTTCTTTCTGTAAATTATCGAGGGAATAAGAATCAGAACGCTTGATGCAACAAAG
>JAGBUT010000104.1 GCA_017630695.1 Clostridia bacterium | reverse complement strand
GTCAGACCCTTTGAGCTGACCATTTCACTCACAACGTATGCCGCACCGAATTCGATGCAAAGTTCACGGAATGCTCTGTCTGCAACACCTGCCATAGGTGCAAGAGCTGCGTGACCGTTTATTTCAAAACTGCCAATTTTCATCTGTTACTCCAAAACAAAAATTTATTACGCTTTATGTTACCATTATTTAAAATTAATTTCAATAATTTTGAAAAAAATGCTGAAATTTACATTTTATATGGTATAATGTAAAGTGAGGTGATTTGGAATGAAACTTCTCGCCATTGACGGCAACAGTATACTTAACAGAGCTTTCTACGGAATCAAGCTCCTGACCACCAAAGACGGCAAACAGTTCACAAACGGAATTTACGGATTCCTTACCATACTTTTAAGGCTCACCGATGAGGTCAGACCCGATTCGGTCGCCATCGCATTCGACGTTAAAGCGCCCACCTTCCGCCACGAAATGTACGACGGATATAAGGCTAACAGAAAAGGTATGCCCCCCGAGCTTGCACAACAGCTTCAGCCCCTGAAAGATTTGCTTTCTGCGATGGGATATAAAATCCTTGAAGCTCCCGGCTGGGAAGCTGACGATATTCTCGGCACGCTTGCAGGTGCTTGTGGTGAAACCGATTTTTGTTACATCGCAACGGGTGACAGAGATTCACTCCAGCTTGTCAGAGATAACGTCAACGTGCTTCTTGCCTCAACAAAAATGGGCAGACCACAGAGCATTTGCTATGACAGAGCAAAAATTAAGGAAGAATATCTTGTTGACGCCGAAAAGATGGTTGACATCAAGGCACTTATGGGCGATACCTCCGACTGCATCCCCGGTGTTGCAGGCATCGGTCAGAAAACTGCACAAGACCTTGTCAGCCGTTTCGGCACAATTGAAGAAATATACGAAAAACTTGATACCCTCGATATCAAAAAGGGTGTTTACGACAAGCTCACTAACGACAGAGATATGGCTTTCTTAAGCCGTGAGCTCGGAACAATCCGCAGGGATGCTCCCGTTGAAACGGATTACGAGACATATATCCCTGCTGAAGTTGATGCGTTCAAGGTTACGGGCATGCTCGCACAACTTGAAATGTTCAAGATGATTGATCGTCTTGACCTCAAAGCTCCCGAAAGACCCGTTGAAACCGAGTCCGCCCCTGAAATCTGCACCAACTGTTATGAGCAGGAGGATTTAAAATTCCTCTATAACAAGCTCAAAAAAGACGGTGAGGCATATTTTGTTTTTGACAGCGGAATTTTCTATTTCAAAGCAGATAACGGTGTTGCCGAGGTTGTTCCGATGAACGCAGGCTACGTTGAATTCTGCACGGAATTCCTTTTCAACAAGGATATCAAAAAATACACCTACAACGCAAAATCGCTCTATGCGTTTTTCTACGATTACGGCAACGACATCGAGGTAAACAACATCTGCGGTGACGCAATGCTTTCAGCATATCTCATCAATCCCTCTTCGGGTGCCTATGACATCAAAAGAATCATCTCCGAATACGCAAACGCAGAATATTCCGAGGGTGATGAAACCGCATTTTACACCGCATATCTCCCCCTTGCTTTCAAAAAACTCAACGCTCTGATTGAAGAACATAATCAGACCAATCTGCTCAACGATATCGAGCTTCCTCTCTCAAAGGTTCTTGCTTCGATGGAGCGTGAAGGCTTCCTTGTTGACGCAAAGGGAATCAGAGATTTCGGAGCAATGCTTCAGGAAAGAATCGAGGGCCTTGTAGCCGATATATATGCAGAAGCAGGCTATGAATTCAACCTCAACTCCCCCAAACAGCTCGGTGAGGCTCTCTTTGAAAAGATGGGTCTGCCTGCAAAGAAAAAGACAAAAAGCGGATATTCCACAAGCGCAGACGTGCTTGAAGGACTTGCCGAGGATTATCCGATTGTTGCAAAAATTCTTGAATACAGAACTCTCGCAAAGCTCAAATCAACCTATTGCGACGGACTTTTAAAAGTAATCTGCGATGACGGCAGAATCCGTTCAACGCTCAACCAAACCGAAACAAGAACGGGCAGAATCTCTTCAACAGAGCCGAATCTGCAGAATATCCCCGTACGAAACGAGCTCGGCAGAGAAATGCGTAAATTTTTCAGAGCACGTGACGGCTGGACTCTTATCGATGCCGACTATTCGCAGATCGAACTGAGAGTTCTCGCTCACGTTGCAAACGATGAAAATATGCTCAACGCTTTCAACAACGGTGACGATATTCACGCAATCACCGCTTCGCAGGTATTCAATATGCCTCTGATGATGGTAACTCCGCTTATGAGAAGCAGAGCAAAGGCCGTAAACTTCGGTATCGTTTACGGCATCGGTGCATTCTCACTTGCAAAGGATATCGGTGTTTCAAGAGCTGAAGCAGACAGCTATATCAAAGGCTATCTTGCAAACTTCAGCGGAGTGAGCCGATATATGAAAGACGTCATTGAAAAAGCAAAAGAAAACGGCTACGTTGAAACCGTTTTCGCAAGAAGAAGATATCTCCCGGAATTAAGCTCCTCAAACGCAATGATGAGAGCCTTCGGCGAAAGAGTTGCTCTCAATATGCCCATTCAGGGCACAGCCGCTGATATCATCAAAATTGCGATGATAAGAGTGTGGCAAAAGCTTAACGAACAGCATCTTCGTGCAAGACTTATTATGCAGGTGCACGATGAACTCATCGTTGAAGCTCCCGAAGAAGAAGCAAATACCGTTGCAAGTATCGTAAAGCAGGAAATGGAAAACGCAGTTAAAATGC
>JAGBUT010000103.1 GCA_017630695.1 Clostridia bacterium | reverse complement strand
TGCATTCGGATGATTAATAAGACCACGGAGAATCAGCTGCGTAATTCTGTTATCGTCACCAAGCTGACTGCAGCCGTAAGGATGCGAAAAGGCAATCGCTCCCGTTTTCTCGGCAAGATGCTTTGCGATGCTGTTTACACAGCCGACGGCAGGAATAATCCATACGTCGTTACGGATACCTACGTCACCGTTTTTACGCTGAAAAGCCTTGATTTCAAAGGGTTTCTTCGGTGTCAGGTATTCGAATTCGGGGGCATATTCATAAGAAAGAATATCGCCCAGACCCGTTTTCATATTGTGGGAATGAACGCTCTCCCCCACTCTGATATCAGCCGTTGCAACACCGATAGGATAGCCGTATTTGATTATCTGCGAACCTTTCGGGATATTGTAAAGCGAGATTTTATGGCCCGTTTCAAGATTCACGCAGACGTTATCTTTTTCATTTATTCTGACAGTATCCATTTCATTGCTTCCTTTGCACCGAGCTTTTCGATTACACCGAAATATTCGCTTACGGTTTCGGTAAGCTCGGAAATATCGCTCTGCCACAGCGAATAATCGGAAAGAATTTCGGCAATGCTGCCGTTTTTCATCTTTTCAATCGCAAGTGCAGAATCTTCGGGATTATCGTTTTTATAGAAATAAATGAGATATGCCAACGACATTGTCAGGCATTTCGGCAGAGTACCGTTTTTCTCTTTGTATTCAAGAAGAGTCGGAAGCACACGCACCGAAAATTTGCTGACGGAGTTGAGAGCTATCGAACGCCACAGATGTCTGATAAACGGGTTGCCGAATCTGTCAAAAACGCTTTTCGCAAAAGCTCTGCTCTCCTGCGTGTCACCGATTGTGGGCAAAATTTCTTCATAGACGCTTCTGTTGAGAAATGCACGAGCAGTATCATCCGCCATAGCGTCACCAACGGTCTCTATTCCCGAAAGAATCGCACCTGCAACGAGCGAAGTATGAGCACCGTTGAGAATTCTGACTTTGATTTTTTTATAAGGCTTTGCGTCGTCTGTCCAGACAACGTTGAAGCCTGCTTTTTTCAGCGGAAGTTCATTTTCAAAGTCACCTTCGATTACCCATAAATGGAAGATTTCCGCTGTATCGAGATATTTATCATCGGGATAAAGCTGTGCCGTTTCGTCGGAGGGATAACCCGTTACGATTCGGTCAACAAGGGTATTTGCAAAAACGTTTTTGCCGTTAATCCAATCTGCAAAACCGCCTTCAAGTTCCCAGAATTCAGCGTATTCAAGAACGCATTTTTTAAGCTCGTCACCATTGCCGTCAATCAGCTCGCAGGGAAGAAAAACAAGCCCGTCAAGACCGTTTTTATAGCGTCTGAAAAGAAGCTGGGTAAGTTTGCCCGGGAATGATTTGCAAGGTTTATCGTTAAAAGAACAAGCACCGTCAAAGGCAATACCCGCCTCTGTTGTGTTTGAAACAACGAAGCGCAAATCAGGGTTGTCGGCAAGAGCCATATATCCGTCGAAATCTTTATAAGGGTCAACACATCTTGAAATCGATTCGATATAACTGTGCTCCTGCTTGGTTTCACCGTTTTCCACTCCTCTGAGCAGAAGGTTATACTTGCAGCCCTGCGCAACAAGACCTGCCGTTTTGCCGCCCTCTCTAGGCTGGACAACAACAGCTTTTCCGTCGTAAGATCCGTTTTTATTCATCACGTCGAGAAAACAATCGAAAAATCCTCGCAGAAAATTGCCTTCACCGAATTGGATTATTGTTTCTTTCATATTAATCACCGATTTTGATAAGTAATTTTGCGAGAGTGCCGTCGTTGTTTGCAAGAGCCTTGAAGGCATCGAGAGCGTTATCCATATCATAGATACCGCTGACCATCTTCATAACGTCAGCCTTGCCAGATGCAACAAGCTCAATATTATTGATGAAATCATCCTTGAGAGCGTTTCTGCTGCCGTGGATGTTAAGCTCTTTTTTGAGAATGATTGAGTGAATAAAATTAGTTTCTCTTTTGCCGTTACCGATAAGGATGATATTAGCTGCAAACGCAGCGTTATCAATGCATCCGAGGAATGTTTCGGGCGCACCGCAGGCTTCGATACAAACGTCAAAGCCGTTACCGTTTGTGAATTCCTTTGTGAACTCTTCGAGAGAAGTTGTCTTTGTGTTTACAACGGCATCGGCACCGTATTCCTTTGCAAGAGCAAGGCGGTTATCAAGAATATCGGCAACAACGATTCTCTTGCACTTCTGCTTTGCGGCAAGAAGAGCAAACAGACCGATGGGTCCCGCACCGATTACAAGCACGTTATCGGTTTCTTTGATTTCTGCTCTTGAAATTGCGTGCTGTGAGATTGAGAAAGGCTCAATCAGAGCAAGTTCCTGCGCAGAAAGACCCTCGCCGTCATAGATTCTTTCAACGGGCATTGAGATATATTCGCAGAATGCTCCGTCACGCTGAACACCCATTGTCTGATTATCGGTACAGCAGTTTACAAAACCTCTTTCGCAGGAATAGCATCCGCCGCAGTTGAAATAGGGATTGCAGGTCACGATATCGCCTGCCTTGAGTCCCTTGTTATTCTCGGGAATTTCAACAATTTCAGCCGAAAATTCGTGACCGGGAATTCTGGGATAGGTTGTAAAAGGCTGGTTGCCTGTAAATGAAGCAACATCCGCACCGCAGATGCCGACATATCTTACCTTAAGAAGCGCTTCGCCCTCTTTGACTTCAGGCATCGGAATTTCTCTGATTTCAATTTCGTTGGGATTGGGAATTACAATAGCTTTCATATCATTTATCCTCATCAATATATTCTTTGTTCCAAATTACACCCGTCTTGAGAGGTGCACCCTTGCAGAAAATTTTGTTTTCATATGCATCAAGCGGATCGGCAATGAATTCGCCCTTATCAATCAGCTCAACAACCTCATCATAACGGCTGTCAACAAGCACCTCGATTGCCTTTTCCATATGTGCCTGACGGAAATTGATTGATGCAAAAATAAGATGGTTTTCAAAGCCGAAAGGCATTGTATCATACTGCACCTTCGGACCGAGAGAAAAGCTGTTATAGATACCGTTGCAGCCGAGTGCTTTATGTTCAAACGCAACTCTGTGCTCAACGTTCGTACCGCTTGTGCCGACAAACATTGTTGCTCTGCCGCCGAGCATTTCAATGATTTTTTCTGCGGTCACCTCTTCGGAAAGGTCTGCTGTGCAAAGATAATCCGCATTCGCAATCTCTTTTGAGAAAACAACCTTTTTGCTTGTTTCTTCGCTTCTGCCAATGAAAAGAATCTTTGCATCGGGGTGATTTCTTCTTATCTGGTCAGCAATAAACAGACCCGTCATACCGAGACCGAAGATAACTGTTTTTGCGAAGATATTATCCTTTGCGATGGCTCTTGCTTCAGCTTCGGAGCACTTATGCTTTGCCATTTCAACCCTAAAATTCTGTGCTTCGCCCAAATCCTCCATACGCTCAAGCTGGAATACGGCACAAGCGTAAGGATCGGCAAACGAAAGCTTCTTTGCCACCGACAAGGGGAGTTTTTTGAGACCCTTATATTCTTCGGGGAGTTCAAGAAGCATATCGGGATTGAAATAGTTTTTATCGCAGAAAAGACCGTCTGCACCGTCGCATCCGTATTCAAAATACGTTTCGTCCTCGGTGTAACGGGTGGGATCCCAGCTGTCACCGCCGCGGATGAGTACGATTGCGAAACGATTCTGTGACGGCACCCATACAACGCCCTCGTGACCGTTGATGAGTCTGCTTTCGCCATCGGGGAATTTTGCGGAGAGTTTGCCGTCTCTGCCCATTTTCATAAGCTCAAAATCCGTGCCGCAGAATCCCTGAAAAACGGGATATGCTTCGATGCCCTCAAGAAGCGGCTCACCGCGGAGTCTTTGTCTTTCGGGATTTATAAGATTGATTTCACCGTAAGCAATCGGTAAATCTTTATCATTGCGGAAATATGTGCCGAATGTTTTCATATATTCACTACTTTCTGATTTTCTTTTCTTCACAATTATAAACAAATGAGAATTTAATGTAAAGTAAATTATATAAAAATCACAAAAAATCGGCTCGAACTGAAACCAATCCGAGCCGCTTCTTTATTTGGTTTTTATTTTTATTGCATCGGGATTTTGTTCTTTGCAATTATCAATAATTTTTGCCCAAAGTTCAGAATAATTTTCAAACTGATTGTTCAGAACAACGGGATGCTTTTTATCACCATTGACCCTTATCACCATACAGCGAGAAAATAAGCTGTTTTTAATTTCAACAGAAGCTATCTGACTGAACTCAAATGAGCCATCAGCTAAATTTCCGCTGATATAAAAGTTTTTGCATTCGATTTTATCATCAACCAAGATTACACTTTGATTGATTTCCGAAAAAAGAGCGTTTTTGAACATTATTGGACTAAGAAGCAGCAAGCCCTCGGATACAATAAACACCTGTAAGCCAAGGTCACCACCCAAGAAATAGGACACTGTACATATGAGAGCACTGCTTACAATATAGAAAACCAGAAAGAAAAGAACTACCTTGGCTTTATTTTTTCTGTACTCCATAAAAATCTCCTGAAATTTTATTTCTGATAAATTCTCACGTAGTCGATAACGTATTCAGTATGATAGGTGTCTTTATCAAGCAGCGCAAGTTTTGCTTCATCGGGAATTTCAAGAGAAACTATAACGTCCTCGGGCACTTCGGAAACTCCGTTGCCGAATGATGAACGACGGGTTTCAACACCGTTGATATAGAAGATATACTCGGTATCAGTCCACTCGAGACCATAGGTGTTATATTCGGTGTAGATGTTATTACCGTAGAAATCGCCGAGTCTTTCTGACTGGAAGCCTTCCTGCACACCGTCAACACCTGCGCAATGAATAGTCTGGCAAACGGCATCCTTGCCGAGCTTATTGTCATAGCTCATTGATTCAAAAATATCGATTTCAGCGCCGCCGACACCACCCTTTGAAACGGATGCGGTATAAGGAGAATCAGCCTGAATCCAGAATGCAGACCAATAACCCGAACCTGCATTTACCTTGCAACGGATTTCAAAATAACCCTTGCAGTATCTCTCTCTGAGCTTAACCATACCCGTATACCAGCCTTCACCGTATGTACCGTCGGTCTGATAATCGCCCGAAATAATCATATTGCCGTCCTCAACTCTGACCTGACTTTCAGCGTTGAATCCGCCTCTGCGAGGACCGTTTCCTCGGTATTCCCACACGTCTGTGTTGAGAGAATCACCGTTGAATTCATCCTCAAAAACAATCGAATAACCCGTCAGGTCAAGCTCCTGGCCTCTCGGAGTTGTAGGCATATCAAGAAGCGTAAGGCCGAAAAGTTCAAGAAACGCAAGGATTGAAGCAACGATTTTTTTCGGAGAAAACGAGGTAAAAATCTGCGTCAGATGATAAAGCTGCTGTTCAACGCCCCAAATCTGTCTGGGAGCAAGTTTCAGCACTTCGGTCAAAAAAGTTTCAAACATTCAACTCACCCTTTAAATCTTATTTCGCATATTGCAGACTAATTTTAACATTACGGAAATATATTGTCAATTATTCTGCAGATAAAAAAATAAAACCGTGTGCAAAAAATCACACACGGTCCGATACGATATTTAATTATGTAATCAGCAAACAGCTTCCTTTTCGCTTTCTTTCTGAAGCTTCATAAAGTCGATTTTGTTATATGCGGTTTTGGGAAGAACGTCCACGAATTAATAGATATAAGGAACGCTGTAATGCATAAGCTTTTTCTTGCAATACTGACGGATTTCCTCTTTAAGCTCGTCGCTCTTTTCTTTGCCGTCTTTAAGAACGATATATGCTTTTGCAACCTCTTTTTTATACTGATGAGGAACAGAAACAACAACGCATTTATCAACGTAGTCGAGCTCTTCAACAACGCCTTCAATCTGTGTGGGATAAACGTTGAAGCCAGACGTAATCATCATTCTCTTGATACGGAGTCTGTAATGAACGAAACCGTCCGCATCGATACAAGCCATATCGCCCGTATGAAGCCAGATTTTGCCGTCAGAATGAGTGCGAAGAGCATTTGCTGTTTCTTCGGGATTGTTTCTGTAACCAATCATAACGGTAGGACCGCTTACACAAAGTTCACCGTCTTCACCCGCAGGAAGAACGTTGGTGGTGCCGGGCTCAACGACACACATCTCCGTGCCGACAAGAGGCTTACCGATAGTTCTTGACTTATAGTTCTCGCCAACTGAAAGGCAGAGTGCCGCAAGACCCTCGGTCATACCGTAGCCTTCGCAGATTTTAATATCGGAGTTATGAGATGCGAGAAATTCATTAACGGTGTTTTCAAGCTTTTCGGGCAGAGTATCGCCGCCGCTTACGGCATATTTAAGGAACGAATAATCGAGCTTGTCCGTACCCTTTGCCTTGAGAAGCGCATCATAAAGAGTGGGAACGCCGAAAATCATTGTGGGTCTGTGTTTCTTAAGAATTGAAGCAAACTGCTTTGCATTGAACTGCGGAATAAGAACGGAGCAAGCTCCGAAGCAGAACGAAACGTGAACGCATACTCCAAGACCGAATCCGTGGAAAATAGGAAGAATTGCAAGAATCTTATCTCCCGATTTAACGTCTCTCAAAGTCAGAACAGCCTGAATTCCGAATGCGTTGAAATTGCTGTTTGAGAGCATAATATCCTTGGGCGTGCCCGTTGTGCCGCCGCTGTGAAGAATAACGGCAACCTCTTTGTTTTCCTCACCCTTGGGGTAATTCTCGGGAACGGATTTTGCCTTCTGTGAAAACTGCTTCCAGGAAAGATATCTTGCATCGTTTTTATCATACTTATAATTCTTGATGCATTTAAGTGCGTAGAGAGTTTTCATAACGGCAGGCATTGATTCACCTGCTGATGCAACGATAACGGTTTTAACGGGAGTAGCATCGATGATGTGTGAGAGCTTTTCCGTGCAGATATCAACACAAAGAACTACCTTGCTCTTGACTCTGTTGATATGATTCTTGATTTCTTCCTGCGCTGACAGAGGATGAAGAATATTTGCAACCGCACCGATTCTGTTAAGGGCATAAATGCTGATAACCGCCTCGGGTGTGTTGGGCATAATAATCGTTACAATGTCACCCCTGCGCACACCGAGTGAAAAATATGCGCCCGAAATGCCTTCGATTTTTTCCATAAGGCTTCTGTAGGTACATTTTGTTCCGAAATACTCATATGCGAGTGAATCGGGCTGATTTTCCGCAGTAACTCTGAGCATACCGAACATCGAATAATCGGGAATCTCAAAGCCAAGCGGCAAGCTGCTGTTTTCGTACTTAAAAAACGGATTGTTTACTGTGTTACTCATTTTTTACCTCACATTATATTTATATCCTGTTTACCGCCGCGAGCCACGAGAAACGTTCCGACGGCAAGGCATGCAACGGCGGAAGCAAC
>JAGBUT010000008.1 GCA_017630695.1 Clostridia bacterium | reverse complement strand
CATAAACTTTTTGATTATATTCATATTTCAACTGTTTCATTGGTTTTCGGCAGGTAGATTTTCTTCTTTCCTGTGCCGATGTTTTTAATTTCCGTAACTTTGCCGTCTTTAACGGTGTATTCAATGCCGTACTGTTCAAGTTTAACCGTGCCGTTTTCAAACCTCGGGTCAATCACAAAATCGCAGTCAAAACCTTTGCGGATGCCGAGATATTTGCAGATGAAAACATACATCCACACATTCGGGTATTCGTAGTAAAACGCCGCACCGTGCCAGTTGCGTTCGGCATCTTTGCCCGTATTGTAATAGACATAATTCATATCGTATCTCTCGCCCATATAGTAGCCGTCATTTTCTGCCTGGTTGCAGACTTGTATCAGCTGACGGAGAAGCTTTTTGCCGTCATTTCTGTGGGCAATGTATTCCGCATCCCAGCACCAGTATCTGCCTGCGGCACAAAGATCATACGGGCCGCCGTCGCCTATTTCGCTGTCGGTGTAGTCCTCGATTTCAGCCGCAACAAAGCTTGGGAATTTATCGAAAATCTCTTTGTTTTCTTCTATAACTTTACGGCAACTCTCGATTTGATTCGTGCTCGCAAATCCGAAAAGTTCGGGCAACTGATTTGCAAGCAGATGTATTCTGTCGTGCTTTCTGCCCTTTGAGTCAATCCAGTCAATAAAGCGGTTGTTGTCAGCATCCCAGAATCCGTCGGGATAAGTTTTGACTGCCTTTTCACCGAGTTTCTTACCGAGTTCAGAATAGTATTCCGACTTGTCTTTTCTGCCGAGAAGAAGCTCGATTTCAGCCATAAGTCTGAACGAATTTGAAGCGAAAAACTGCGACTGATTAACCGCAAAATCCTTGATAACCTGATCCTCATAATGAACGTGAGAATCAAGAAAACCGTCGGGTCTGATATATCGCTCAATATAGGCGCAGTTCTTCTCGATATCGTCAATATATTCTTTGATAAAGTCAATATCCTTCGTCAGCGAATAGTAGTTGTAAACAGCCTCAACGAACTCAATGTTTGCGGTAATTCTGAACATCTGCGCTCTTTCACTGCCGTCCATCGTACTGCGCCAAACATTGTATTCACGGCTTCGGCTCGGCTGAATTGCGCACACATTACGATACATCTTGCGCTTATCTTCACGCATTATCTTAATCTGAAGCAGAAGCATTCGCTTTATCAGTTCAGCCTCAACTTTGCCGCCGATTGCGAATCTGCCTTTCATATGAAATTCGTGGTCAACGGCGGGATATGTACCTGCATAAACATTGGTGTCGAGCGTTGAAAAAACATAGCCCTCGCGGATATCCGCTTTTCTTCGCAGATATGTGCGCTCGGCTATCTGATTGAGCAGATTGTTCCAATAGAATTCGGCGAAAGTTTTCTCGAAAGTTTCTTTTTCGGGAAGGTCAAAAACAAGTCTGTTGCCAAAAAAATCACAGCAAGGTACAGCCTCAAATTCTTTCTCGCTGAAATCGGAATCAAAGTTGACAGTCACTCTGCCCTGACGGGTTTTAACGGTATAATTACCGCATTCAATCATTCTTGAATTGCCGTTTTTATCGGCAGGCAAGAGCCACAAAATCGTGTCGCCCTCAAAATTCTTCGGCTGATAATGCGGCGGAATGATATGGCTGCCGTCTTTCTCAAACCCGTAAATCTTATATTCATTTGCAGATATAACTATTTTGTTCATGAGAATCTCTCCCCGAATGTTTTCTGATTTCAGTATATCATAGGTACATATAAACATCAAGCCGCCCGAAATCGGACGGCTGTTGTTATGTGTTTTATTAATTTTGATTTTTGTAATTCTGCCATATTCTCTCCTGTAATTACCACACTTCCCAAATTCAGCACAAGTACGGTTTAGTGCCTGTGCTAATATTTGTCAATATAAATTTATTAAAAATCCGTTTTATTTGCTTGTTTTTCTGCTCCAGAAAAGTAAATTCACACAGTATAAATCCTATCCTTTTGCAGACAATAACATCAAGATTTGTCTGAAAAAGGAGAAAGATATAAAATGAAAGCCACAGGTATTGTCAGAAGAATCGACGACCTTGGAAGAGTCGTTATCCCAAAAGAAATCCGCCGCACCATGCGTATCCGTGAAGGCGCGACCCGTTACGGACATCATTGACACTGTTCGATTCCTGTTGTACAGAAATGCTTGAGCTTGAAAAACGGTGGAGTTTAAAGCCGGACGGCAGTTGAACATATCGCTTAACCGACTCCTTTTGCAGATACAGCTTCGCAATATATTGCACTTTTTTAACGTATAATAAAAAATTACCGTCCGACACCTTGTGTATCGGACGGTATTTTTTACAGAAAACATATTTGAAATTTATGATGCGGACTCAGGCTTGGAGCACGCAAAGAAAGTTGATTTGTGAACGGGTTTCCTTTTTCCGCACAGCTATTCTTACGGTCTGTAATGAAGATAAATAATTCTGCCGATATCGTCAATTCTCCAGACGTAGGCGATTGCTTTTCTGTAGATATAGTTAAGCTTTGATTTCAGAGTTTTAAGTTTGAAGTTGAATTCTCTCGGCTCAACCGTATCATAAAGCTGTGTGACGCATTTGCATTCGCTGTCCGTTTTGATTTGTGTTGCGGCAAGGACAAATAAATTTTTGTCGTAGGGCAACCTGATTGATTTTGCACCGTTTGTTTCTATCTCATATTTAAAGAAGAAAAGCTGATGCGCATAATCATCGCCTTTGGCGGAGTGGGTGTGGGTGCATTCCCATCCCAGAACATCGGTTTTGATTTTTGCCGTACGCTTCATGCCGTATAAATCCCAAGCGAAGGGTCTTTCTTCGATGTCGCTGACTTTGATTTTAACGGGTTTGCCATCAACGTCAAACGTGTATTCCTTGTCACCGTCAAGGCTTGCGCAAAGAATAACAAGTTTGTTGTATCCGCCGTCAAGGGTGAGCGTTTGTCCGTCTGCAATCAAAGAATCGTATTCGCCTTTATTCAAAGCAAAATCAACTCCGCCGCTTGTGATGATATTCGGAACAAGTTCTTCGGGAATTGTGTAATTCTTGCCGTGAATACCGTTACCCGAACGTGACTGATTTGAAGAAAAAGCCTTTGTATTAAGCGGGAGCTCAATGAATGAACACGGAGCGGTTTTTCCTTTATTATCCATAGGCGCAAGAGTTAAAGCAAAGCTCTTGATTTCATAAGGATTCATATCAAACACAAGCGAGCCGTCTTTTACCGCAGCATCACCGATTTGCTCTTCCGATGCATAAATTTCACGGGCAGAAACTATGCCGTTGCCAAGAGTTAATTTTACTTCTTTATGAGCTTTGTTGCAGCCTTCGTTTACTCTTACAACAATTTCATCTGTGTTTTCCGCTTTCTTGATTGTACGGACGATAATTCCGTTGTCGGAAATATTTGCAAAGCTGTAGCAAGCACCGAGAATACCCGTATGTTTATCGGCAACAAAAGCCGCCATGGGAGCGCTGAATTCACGGGCAGCCGCCTGCACTCTTGATTTATCCGCACCCTTATGAGCACAGATTGCATAGCCGTAACGGTTAAGACCGAGGTCCATCATGCTCTGAACAGATGCGGGTCTTGAGTTGTTGAGCGGTGTGAGAATAACAGTCATTCTCAGAGTGTCGTCTGCAAATTTATCCCAACCGTATTTGCAGTCGCTTAAAACGGAAACACCGAATTCTTCATTTTTATCGGTTAAGTCAACCCATTTCTGTGCAGGAACTTCATAAATTTCGGGCTTTGCGTTGCCTCTTTTTATTGCTCCGAGACCAAGGTCAAATGTTGCTTCTTCATTT
>JAGBUT010000102.1 GCA_017630695.1 Clostridia bacterium | reverse complement strand
TTTGTGAGACTGAAATCAAGAACGTTATCGCCTGCAATAACAAGCATATCGTCATCAAGATTCAGCATATCAATGGCAAACTGAATGTCTTTGACTGCGCCGAGACGGGTTTCATTTGAATCGGTGCCGTCGTCAACAACTGTCACTTTCTGTGACTTTGTTGCCGCCCATTTTTCAAAATGATGAGCGAATTTGTGGTTTGAAATAACAACGTATTCGTCAACGTCACCAGAGGTGTCAATATCGTCAACAAGCCAATCGAGAATAGTCTTCTCGCCTACTGTGAGCAAGGGCTTCGGGAAATTTTCGGTTAAAGGATAGAGTCTTGTGGCATAACCTGCCGCCAGAATAAGACATTTCATGGTTGTTCCTCCAATCAGCCAAGATTCACACCGTCAGCGGTGTCGCAGATATGAACTGAATATTTGCCTTCAAGATGAGGGAATGCTTCGAGATATTCACGGGTAACTTTCTCTGTGATGCTGTCAACAAAATCAGGGTTGATAAGCGCCATACAGCAGCCTTTGAAGCCTGCGCCCGAGAATCTGCCGCCGTAAATTCCTTCGGTGTGAGTCATGATTTCATAGAGCTTTTTAAGCTCGGGTGAACCTGTTTCCCAGTTATAGATTGAGGAGTTTCCGCTTTCAAAAGAAAGCCTGCCAAACTCTTCTATATCACCGTTTCTGAATGCTTCCGCACCTCTCTTAACACGGTCAAATTCCGTGTACCAATGCTCTGCTCTTTTACGCCAGTTTCCGGGGAGCTTATCCTTGTGTTCAAGATAAACTTCATAGGGAACGTCACGGAGATTTGTTTCTTCAAATTTGCCGTATTCCATGCCTGCATAAGCCTTGAGAGCATATGCGGCGCTTCTGCATTCGTCAACTCTCATATTGAAAGCCGAGCCTGCAAGCGAGCGCTCAAGACCGCTGAAAAAGATAGCGATTTTGAAAGGCTTCATTGCGGGATTGCAGGGAATAAGTTCATATGTATCGTTCTGCAAATCCATATATAAAAGATGGTCTTTTTTGCAGTAAACCTCGCAGGACTGGTCGAGTTTTCCGCAAGAAACGCCGACGTAAGCATTCTCGGCTTCCTGCGAAATTGCGATAAGCTCTGCGGGAGTGAGTTCAACGTGGTTCATCGTGCAAAGTGCGGAAAGAAAAGTGATAATTACCGCCGCAGACGATGAAAGTCCGCCGATAGGAAGCTCGCCGTCAACAACAGCGCAGAGACCTCTGCGAAGAGGATAACGCTTGTTGAGAGCGATGGTTGCGCCACGGAGATGGTCTGCCCAGTCACCCTGAACTGTTTCGGGAGTTGCCGAAACGTGCCACTGCGCTCTTTTTTCAAACTGCAATGATTTTATCTCAACAATGCCGTTTTCCTTGGGGCCGTAAGCAATGTGGATGCCCTTGTCAATGGCAAAGCCCGTTATCTTGCCGAGCTGATGGTCGCTGTGCGCACCTATCGGGCAGATGCGATACGGCGTGAACGCAGTGTACAGCGCAGGTTTTTTATATGTATTTTCAAAAATTTGGGCAGCGTTCATGTTGTTGTCCTCCGTTAGCGGATTATAATCGGTTTGATTATAACTCATAAAAGCAAATCCGTCAATTCATTTTATAGCTCATATGCTTGATATATCAAATTTTGTATGCTACAATCTGACAGAAATCTATATTTCAGGGAGCGAGAAAAATGAAGAAATTTATTAGTTTGATTCTGATTTTATCAATGCTGATTTTGATTCCGTTTGAAGGTTCTGCGGTCAATGAAACTTCGGCAGATGATTTAATACTTCTGCCCGAAAAAACAATGCAGACAACGGAGCTTCGCACCCGTAAAAAGGTTGACGGACTGCGCATGTACGTTGACGAAAAAAATCCGCTTTTCATGATAAGAAACTGTCCCGTTTGGGGCGGCCCGCAGACGGGTGAAGCCTTTGCCGAATATGCAATCAAAACCTACTATGCACTCCCCGAAGATATCCGCAATTTTGCGGTTATCTATATTGACGAAGGTACAACGGATATGACTCCTGCACGTCAGCTTGAATTCTGGGACGAGCTTCTGACAATCACCGACGAAGCAAACGTTCCCATCGTTTGTCAGAGCGAATGCTTCTGCACAAACAAAACCCGTGATCCGTTCACACAGGAAGAGCTTTCCGCTGTCTTCAAAGAACATCCGTCGCTTATCGGATTCGTTCAGGTTGAGCTTTCAACCAACGGTGTCACAAACGAAAAACTCGCCTATGACGAAGTTACCGAAGACAACGGCGTTAATAAAAACATCCTTGCAAGAATGAAGTCCTGCATCAAGGCATGCGCTGAAAACGGCGGTCTTTTCATCTGGCAGGATATGGAATATATCTACTGGAAAAAGGCTAACTACGTCAACTATATTCTTCAGGACAAAGAGCTTTATAACCTGCTGAAAAGCAACACCGAAAACGTTATCATCATGGATAAACACAACGGTCACGGCAGACATTTTGCAAGCCAGTCCAACATTCTCGGCTGTTGGCTTGACGGCGTTTGCGGTAACTGGGGCGTGACTCTCGAAAACTTCCTTTGGTATGAAGAAGGCTTCATTGACTATGACGACCTCGGCGTTGCTCCCAACGAGCCTGACCCCGTTACCACAGCCAAATATCCCCCTGCCCTTTTCGGCATTGACATGATTGCCGACCTTGTCGGCGGTGCAACGGTTTATGCGATTGAAGGCACTTTCAGCCGAGGCGGACTTTATCATTTCATTGACGGAGAAGTTGTTCTGACTCCGACGTTTTATGACGTACTTTACCCGATTTATCAGCTGATTCTGAACGGTGCCGTACCCTCAAAAGATGAAGTGAAAGGCAACGTAAAAGTCGCATATAAAATGACTTTGCCCACTTCGTATGCGCTCAGCGGAAACGATGCACATCTTCTGCAGGGACTTTATTGCGACACGTTTACTCTGCTTCAGGAAAAGATAGACAACATTTATTTTGACTGCACAAAAACGTGGGTGCCTTCAACGGGAAGATACTATATCATCCCAATTCTGCCCATTCATTCAGACCCCGAAGAAGTGCTTCCCGAAAGCAAAATTCTCAATGATTTCAGCTATTTCTTCAATCTTCTTTTTATCAATCCCATCAAAACGAAATTCTTCAACAAATATTACGAAGAAACATATACAGGTGACGGAGTTTTGTTTGATATCAACGATTATATCTACATTTTCAACAGCAACGAAAACAAAACAATCGACAGCGAACAGACAGTAAATTACACCCTGCCCGAGAGCAAAAAAGAAATCTCCGCAACCTTTGTTGCCCACACATACGCAATCATAAACGAAAGCGAAGAAAAGATTGAAATTGACCTGTGTAATCTTCGTCTTGACACCGATGCCGTGTGCAACGGACTCGAAAGCGAAGACCGGTTTATGAGAGAATATGCCGCAGGTGGTAAAATGAGCAATCCCAACGATTTCAGAACCTCTGTTATTGAAATTTCGGGATTTGAAACTCAGCCTCCGGTTAATGCAGACGGCTCAAACGGAGCCAAAGGCAAAGCCGAATGGAATGAAGAAACAAAAACCCTGACATTGACAGTTATCTCAAACGGTGAAACAAGAATAACAGTCGGATAAAAGCAAGACCACACCCTCTGCCAAAACAGCAGAGGACAAGAAATTCCTGTGGTACCACCTCAGTTTACCGCTTGCGCGGCCTCACGGGGTTCTAACAAACCCTCACGCT
>JAGBUT010000101.1 GCA_017630695.1 Clostridia bacterium | reverse complement strand
GAGCCGAGAATTGATGAGAGAAGCGGAATCATAATTGCGAGAACAGGATTCACTGTTTCTGCATTCTGCTCATAAAGGAAAGCACCGATAACACCCGAAATAGCACCTACGTACATAATGCCGGGGATACCGAGGTTGAGGTGACCGCTTTTTTCGGTAATGATTTCACCTGTTGAGCCGTAAAGGAGAGGAATTCCTTGCATAATAGCACGCTGAATAAATGATACTATCATTTGTTTTTGCCCTCCTTTTCGGATTCTCTGAATTTGATTGAGTAATTGATAAAGAATTCGCTACCGATAATAAAGAAGATAATGATGCCTGTAATGATATCTGAGAATGAGCTGTTGAGGTCAAATTCCGATGAAATAGCGATTGCACCTTTTTCGAGGAAAACAATAAGGAATGATGTGAGGAACATCATAATCGGATTAAATTTCGCAAGCCACGAAACCATAATTGCGGTGAAACCTCTGCCGCCGACTGTACCTGTAGCGATTGTGTGGTCGGTGCCTGCAACCATAAGGAGACCTGCGATACCGCAGATTGCACCTGAAAGGAGCATTGTGCGGATGATAACCTTTTTAACGTTGATGCCGATGTATTTAGCTGTGTTTTCGCTTTCACCTACAACGGAAATTTCATAACCGTGTTTGCTGTGTTTGAGATAAACGTAAAGAAGAACGGTGAGAACGGTAACAATGATTATGTTGAGCAGATATTTCTGGTCAAGAATCGAAGGGAACCAACCGAGCTTTGACGAGCTGTTGATGATACCGATACTGCCTGAACCTTTGGGAACGGAGTACTTGTAAGAGAAATAGGAAACAATCTGCATTGCAATGTAGTTCATCATAAGGGTGAAGAGAGTTTCGTTTGTGTTCCATTTAGCCTTGAAGATTGCAGGAAGAAGTGCCCAGACTGCACCGAGCACAATGCTCGTTACAATCATAACAAGCATAAGCATACCGCCACTGAGCTTGTCGCTGAGAAGAATCATGCAAAGAGCTGATGCAAGACCGCCCATAAGAGCCTGACCTTCAGCACCGATATTCCAGAATTTCATTTTGAAAGCAGGAGTAACGGCAAGCGAAACGCAAAGAAGAAGAGCTATACCCTGAAGAAGGTTCCAGATTCTTTTCTCTGTGCCGATTGCACCTTCAATCATTGTTGTATAAACGCTGATGGGGTTAAGACCGGTGAAGAAATAGGTGATAACACCTGCTACGATGAGTGCGGCAAGGATTGCACCTGCACGGATGAGGAGTGACTGCCACATCGGGATTGCCGGTCTTTTGATAATGTGAAAAAGAGGTTCACGTTTTTTGGTTGCTGAATTACTCATCGCTTTCACCTCCGTCGTTTTTGGTCATAAGAAGGCCGATATCTTCCTTTGTCGCCTCGTTAGCATCAACGATGCCGGTGATTTTACCTGAGTTGATGACCATAATTCTGTCGCAAAGCTCAAGAAGAACGTCAAGATCTTCGCCGACAAAGATAACGGCAACACCGCTTTCTTTCTGCTTGTTGAGGAGGTTGTAGATAAGATATGAGGAGTTGATGTCAAGACCTCTTACGGGGTATGCAACCATAAGTACGGTAGGCGAGGCAGCAATTTCTCTGCCGACAAGAACCTTCTGAACGTTACCGCCCGAAAGACGGCGAACGGGAGTCTTTGCACTGGGAGTGACGACCTCAAGCTCTTCGATAATCTTGTTTGCAAGGTCTTTCGGCTTCTTTCTTTCAAGAAATGCCGATTTGCCTTTTCTGTAGTTTCGAAGGAGCATATTGTCAATGATGTCCATGTTGCCTACAAGACCCATGCCGAGTCTGTCCTCGGGAACGAAGGAAAGGCGGACACCGAGTTCTTTGATTTTAACGGGGGATTTATCACGAAGGTTTTCGGTATAACCTGTTTGAGGATCGTGATAAAGAATTTCACCGCCGTTGAGCTTCTGCAGACCTGCAATTGATTCAAGAAGTTCTCTCTGTCCACTGCCTGCGATACCTGCAATACCGAGAATTTCGCCTGCTTTTGCAGTAAAGGTAACGTTGTTCAGCAGAGTCACACCTTCACGGTTGATACAGGAAATGTTCTTGATTTCAAGTCTGTCGGGAGTGTTCTCAACCTTTGTTCTTTCAATATTGAGTTCAATCTTTTTGCCGACCATCATTTCGGTAAGCTCGGATTCATTTGTTTCAGCGGTATTAACCGTTCCGATATATTGACCTTTACGAAGAACGGACACTCTGTCTGAAAGAGAAAGAACCTCGTGAAGCTTGTGAGTGATGATAATAATTGCCTTACCGCTGTCACGCATATTGCGAAGAACTGCAAAAAGCTTTCTTGTTTCCTGAGGAGTGAGAACAGCAGTGGGCTCATCGAGAATAAGAATATCAGCGCCTCTGTAAAGCACCTTGATGATTTCAACTGTTTGCTTTTCTGAAACAGACATCTCGTGAATCTTCTTTGAAGGGTCAAGGTCAAAGCCATACTTTGAAGTGATTTCGCGGATTTTCTTTTCGGATTCCTTGAGGCTGAATTTGCCCTCATCCTTAAGACCGAGAATGATGTTTTCGGTAGCAGAGAAAACGTCAACAAGCTTGAAATGCTGATGAATCATACCGATTTTGTATTTAAATGCGTCTTTGGGAGAACGGATAAGTACCTCGTTGCCGTCAATGTAAATATGACCGTGGTCGGGATAATAAATACCCGAAATCATATTCATAAGCGTAGTCTTACCGCTTCCGTTTTCACCGAGGATGGATAGAATCTCACCTTTGTTAACGGTAAGGCAAACGTCCTTGTTGGCAACGATCGAGCCAAAAGTTTTGGTGATGTTTTTTAATTCAATAGCAGGTGTTCCCAATTCGATACCTCCTGTTTTAATTTTCAAAACTATGCTGAAACGGGTTCGGCACACTTTTGAAAACTAACTCATAAAAAAGGGTATAGGCGGAGCGCAAGGCTCCGCCTTTATTATTGAGTTATTCTGAAATCAGAACTTTGTGTTGAGAAGGTTGATGCCGTCAATCTGAATGTCGAAGTAGGGAGCTGAACGATACTCTGATTCGTGGAAGTAACCATCGGAAATTGCTTCTGTATCTTTGATAATCTCACCGCTAGCATCTGTATCAACATCTGCCAATGCAGATACAAGAGGAGCTCCACCTTGGGTGATGAAGTTTTCTTTTGCAGTGTCGAATACATGGATTTCACCGCTGATGAGCTTTGCTCTTGCGTCAGCGATAGCTTCTACTGTGCCTTCTGCAGCAACTGCTGTGTTAACGTCTGTGAGAACAACTGAACCTGTTTCGAGTGTGCCTGTCCAGTCGTCTTCGATATCCTTACCGTTCTTCACGCAATCAATGATGTGCTTGAAGTAAGGTGTCCAGTCGATTCTTGAGGAAACGATGAAAGTGTTGGGGCAAGCTGCCTGAGTGCTGCCGTTGTAGGAAACGTTGGGGATACCTGCGTTTTCGCAAGCTGTGGGAGCGCCCATTGAGTCAGCGTGCTGGCTGATGAGTTTGCAACCCGCGTTGATAAGAGCTGTTGCAGCTTCTTTTTCAGCAGCTTCGTCATACCATGAGCCTGTGAACTGAACGTCCATAGTAACTGTGGGGCAAACTGACTTTGCGCCAAGATAGAATGATGTGTAGCCGGAGATAACCTCAGCGTATGTGAATGCACCAACGTAGCCCATCTTTGCTTCTTCAGCTGTGAACTTACCGGCAGCGATCATTTCCTTGAGCTTCATACCTGCAGCAATACCTGCAAGATATCTGCCCTGATAAATTGATGCGAATGCATTGCTGTAGTTTTCAAGACCTTCTGTGTGAGCTCTTGTACCTGTAGCGTGGCAGAACTGAACTTCGGGATATTCCTTTGCAGCTTCGATCATGTAGCTTTCGTGACCAAAGCTGTCAGCGAAGATGATGTCGCAACCCTGATCAACAAGGTCTTCAGCAGCCTCCTGGCATTCAGCTGTTTCGGGGATGTTCTTTTTCATAACGTACTTAACGCCGAGTTCCTGACAAGCTGCTTCAGCAGCAACGATGAAGTTCTTATCATAGGTTGAGTTTTCATCGTGAAGGAAGATGAAACCTACCATGAATTCATCTGCGGGAGCTTCGGGTTCCTTGTTACAGCCTGCAAGTGAGAATACGCAGGTAGCAGCAAGAATGAGAGAGAGAACGAGCGAGAGAATTTTGACTGTTTTCTTCATTTGGGTTACCTCCTGAAAATTTTTTATTAACCAAAGATGATGTTGCCGTCATCAATGGATTTAATAATTGCCAATGACTCAACCTTGAGGCCGAGTGAACGAAGAGAATCGCCGCCGGGCTGGAAGCCTTTTTCAATAACTATACCGATGCCTTCGGTTGTTGCACCTGCCTGATTGAGAATGTTGATAAGGCCGTGAACAGCTTTACCGTTTGCCATAAAATCGTCGATAATAAGAACGTGATCGTCAGGTGAAAGATAATCTTTTGAAATGCCGATGGTTGTTGTCGTTCCTTTTGTAAAAGAGAAAACATCCGCCTTATAAAGATTATCACCAACGTTTCTGTTTGCGCCCTTTTTAGCGAAAACAACGGGAACACCGAAGTATTGTGCGGCTATGCAAGCAATACCGATGCCGGATGCCTCAATTGTAACGATTTTTGTTATTTTATCAGAAGAAAAGCGTTTTTTGAATTCTTTGCCGATTTCGTTGAGCAAATCAACGTCAATCTGATGGTTGAGAAACATATCAACCTTGATAACGTCGGATCCGATTGCTTTGCCTTCGTTGACGATTTTTTGTTTTAAAAGTTCCATCGAAATCACATCCTGAATGGTTTAAGATAAAAGCATCAATATACCATTTGATTATAATTCAATCTATAATAAAAATCAAGATAATATTTCATAATTTTGTGTTCTTCTGTTGATTCGTGTCGCAAAAAATCAATAAACTGCAGTGTGCTATGTTTACGATATTGACAACGCGAGAGCTATAAAATATAATGTTTGAAGAATAACTTTAATAGGAGTTAATTTATATGGCTTTTATCAGCGTTTTTGAAGTTATCGGTCCGAATATGGTTGGTCCGTCAAGTTCACATACCGCAGGTGCGGCATCGATTGCTAATCTTGCACGCAAACTGATGCACGAAAAAATTAAAAAGGTAACTTTTGTACTTTACGGCTCGTTTGCACAGACATACAGAGGTCACGGTACTGACAGAGCGTTACTTGGCGGCATGATGGGATTTGAAACTGATGATATCCGCATCAGAGATTCGTTTGAAATTGCTGAAAAAGAGGGTCTTGAGTTTTCATTTGAAGCAAATACCGTTGAAACTGACGTGCATCCCAATACCGTTGATATGATTATCGAGGACGTATCGGGCAGAGTTCATACCGTAAGAGGTGAATCAATCGGCGGTGGTAAGGTGCGTCTGACAAGAATCGACGGCGTTAAGGTGCATTTTACAGGCGAGTATCATTCGCTTATCGTTGAACACAAAGACCATCCGGGTGTTATTGCATACGTTACGACCGTTCTTTCAAAATGCAAGGTTAATATTGCCTATCTTCGTGTTTACAGAGAAACAAAAGGCGGTGTTGCCTATATGATTATCGAATCCGATGAAGAAATCACAAAAGCAACGGTTGATGAAATAGAAAAGAATCCTTTCGTCAAAGACACAATGCTTATTAAAAGAAAGTAATTTCAGTTAAGGTGAAAAATATGGATTTCAATACAGCACAGGAGCTTATTGCTCTTTGCAAAAAAGAAGATAAAAAGATTTGTGAAATAATGCGTCTAAGAGAAATCGTTTACGGAGAAAGCAATGCCGATGAGGTTGAAGCAAAGATGATGAAATCTCTCGGAATTATGAAGGAATCCGCACACGCACCGCTTAAAAAATCAATGAAATCAATGGGCGGAATGATTGGCGGCGAAGCTCAGAAACTTGAGCAGAGAAGGGCAGAGGGCAAATCAATCTGCGGTAACGTGCTCACAAAGGCACTCATATTTTCTCAGGCTGTGCTTGAGGTCAATGCATCAATGGGTGTAATTGTTGCAGCACCGACAGCAGGTTCTGCGGGTGTTGTACCTGCTGTTATTTTCGCTCTTGCCGAGGAGTTTGATATCCCTGATGAAAAACTTTGCGATGCTCTGTTTACCGCAGGTGCAGTTGGCTCAATTTTGATGAAAAACGCATCTGTTTCAGGTGCGGAAGCAGGCTGTCAGGCTGAAATCGGCTCTGCCGCAGCTATGGCTGCAGCGGCAGCTGTTGAGCTTATGGGCGGCACACCCGAGCAAAGCTTTGAGGCGGCAGCGATTGCAATCGGCAACATGCTCGGTCTTGTTTGCGACCCGATTGCAGGTCTTGTTGAAGCACCTTGCCAGAGCAGAAATGCCGCAGGTGCATCCAATGCACTGACAAGTGCTGAAATGGCTCTTGCGGGAATCAAATCTGCAATCCCGTTTAATGAAATGACGGATGCCATGTACCGTGTCGGGAAAAAACTTCCCATGGAATTGAGGGAAACAGCACTCGGCGGATGTGCGGCAACACCTACGGGCTGTGCACTTAAATGCAGAATATTCGGATAAAATCACGAAAACAGCAGGGAACAGAGGAAGCTATTGTTCTCTGCTGTTTGAAAATTAACGGTATATCAAAAAATCTTAAAATACATATTGACAAACGCAAAAGTTTTTGGTATTATATTTAACGTTGCGAATGCAATAAGGGCCATTAGCTCAGTTGGTAGAGCAGCGGTCTCCAAAACCGCGTGCCGAGGGTTCAAGTCCTTCTGCCCCTGCCAAAGAAAAAGCCTTGAAATCGTTACATATCAACGGTTTCGAGGCTTTTCTCTTTTTGTTTTTTCGGAGGAAGATTTATCGCAAATATCGCAAATTATCGCAAATTATCGTGGAAATGCAAGTCAGGATGCAAGTCAAAATTCAAGTCAGAATCCTAATGCAGAGACATATAGATTTCAAAAATCTTGAGGCTCTGCCAATAGAACGCCTCGATTGCTTCGGGAATCTGTCCGACAGGGATGGTCGGGATACCCTCAATGGCAAAATAATGTGCGGTTTTGATGAGATGGGTGACGAATATAATTATATTATCCATAATTACACCTCTGTTTTAAAAAATATTTCTTTATACTCTTTCAATCTGTCAGATTCTGTTGCGATGTTACGAAAACAGAATAAAAAAACCCCTTCGGTCAGACCGAAGGAGTTAGGATTCATATTAACTGAAGTTTCTGAAGAATTTTCTTCAGTTCATCTTTAATTAGCTGATGTCCGATGGGCGTCGGATGAATACCGTCGACGCTGTAAACTTCCTCGGCGCAAAGTGAGTCGAACCGAGATTGAAGCGGCACGAATGCGAGCGAAAATTCTTCTGCAATCTCTTTTGATATTTCTGCAAGTTTTCTGACTTCACAGTTGAAATCATCCCATAATTTTTTCGTTGCAGAACCTTTCAATACAAACGGTTCAAGAATGATAATTTCAATATCGGGCAAAGCTTCTTTGATTTCTTCGATAAGCATTCTGTAAATCATTCTGAATTTTTTGGGAGTAACTCCGCAATGCATTGTCAGCTCGTGTGAAACGTCGTTCACACCGATGAGAATTGACATATAATCGGGTTTCAAATTGATAATATCTTCTTTTATTCTTGCATAAACGTCTGTGATTCTGTCACCGCTTTTACCACGGTTAATGAAGCTGAATCCGCTGTTGCTTTTTTCAATTTCGGAAGCGAGCATAAAAGCATAACCGCATCCGAGACCGGAATTTACAATGCTTTCATCGTCTCTGTTTGCATCGGTTATGGAATCACCTTGGAAAAGGAAAGTTTTCATATTCAACCGCCTTTTAATGGTTTATTTTTTGCGCTGAACATCAGAATTATTGCTTTTTCACCTTCTGGAAGGTTGATTGTAAAGCCGTCATTCATAAGTTCTTCGCCGGTCAGAGTGTAAATCTTTTCAGGATTATCAAAATCATAAACATTATATGTTGCAGTGCTTACAAGCCCGTTGAGAACAACTGTGTATTCCGAATCTTTCACTTTTTCACGTTTGTAAATAAACGCAGTTCCCGAAAGAGCGTCTTCTGATGAATATTGCATTGCGTGTATTTTATCTGTATCGAAACTGCCGAAATCAAGGGGATAATAATTGCCCGTCATTAAATCTCTCTGCTCGTGGTAGAAATTGAATGTGGGCACCTGATGCGCATAGAAATCCATAAGCATAAGAGGTAAGATTGCCGATCTTGATGAATATTCGCTCGTCATATTCAGAGCTGTACCTGAAATCGGAAGCCAGAAAGAAATACCGTATGTATGTGACTGCGTTACCTCGAAAAGGTCGTTGGGAACAGAGCAGTTGTAGTCGCTTCGCCAGAAAGGAATGCTTCTGTAAGTCATTTCAAGATCAAGACGCTTACCGCCTGAAGCACAGTTGTCGATAATGAGTCCTTCAATATTATCTGTAAGATAATCAAGGAATCTGTAAAGATTTGTAACGTAGTGATTTTCGCAAATACCCGTTCTGCCGTCGTAATACTGTTCGTCTGCTGTTTTCCAGTAATCAAGGGCAGGGAAGTTGAAATCCTGACGGTAAATTGTGACACCGTTTTCTTGCATTGAATTAAGAAGATATTCACAGTAATAATTGAATGCATCTTCATCTGCAAGATTCCACATGAAGTTATCGTTACCGATATCAATCAGCCACTGTTCGTGTTCAGAGGCTGTGTTATAGAAAACAGTATTACGGTACACTCTTTCAGGCTCATACCATAAAACGTGACCGAGCCCTTTTTCTTTTGCGTAAGAAGAAAGTTCAACTATGCCGTTATCATATCTTGAAGTATCAACGGTCCAGTTGCCTACACCGTCATACCAGCCTTCATTGTAAGAATACCATCCTGCGTCCATCCAGAATGCATCCGTTTCATTGAAAACAGCATCGTCAAAGCCGTCGAGGATTCCGATGATTTCGTCTGAAGTTCTTGTTGAGGTCGGACCTGCAATTTCCATAACGGTATAATGATTCTGTGTAACATTTTCGGGATATACGCAATCCATAATCCAGTTTCTGAAAAGGTTGAACCCTTTAAGAGGATTATTGTTATTATAAAAACTGACAGAAACAAGAGGTGAACGGATTTCTTCATCGGGAAGAAGATAGGCCTCAAGATGTTCCTGCTTTGCCGTGATATCAGTTATGCCTTTGCTTTCTGATATGGTTGCATCCCACTGACCTGACCAGCCAATACCGAGAAGCATTCCGAATTTTTCACCGCTGATGTTGAAATAAGGAAGATGTTTTTCTGTGGGTTTGCCATCAACACCTGAAAAACGTCTTTCAACAGACGTCAGATTCTTTCTGATAAGTGAAAAATCGCTGACTGCAGTGTTGCTTCCCATTGAATAATAAAGCTCTGCATTGCCCGTTTCAAAACCGTAATCAATAGCGTAGAAATCGCTGATAACTCCTGAATTATCCGCACCTGTGTTCTTGATATAAACAGTCCACTGGCAGGTTGCGTTTTCATCAAAAATTGTTGTTTCAACTGTAACTTCAAGCTCTTTTTCTTTATTTTTATAGATAAGATATTCAGTTTGTCCGCCCTGATAAATCGAGCCGAATTCTGGTGACGGTGCAAGAGACTGCTCCCACTCCTTGGGGTTGAATTCTTCTCCGTTAACTTTAAAAGTAAAATATTTTTTGACTGAGGAAAGTATGTTGTTGTTATACCATTCTCTGCAAAGCTGTTTTTCTTCGTCTGAAATTTTCATTTCTTCTGCAGATATGGTGTCAAAAACAATTTCTTGCTTATATTCAAGTGCTCTGATATTTTCTGCGTTGAACGTGCAGAAACCTCCCGTAGAAACCGCAAAATAAATAATTGCAAGAAGAATATTAGCGATTTTATATTTGTTTTTTGCCTTTGAAAGGAAGGTAATAAGCAGAGTAACGGCAGAAACGGTAAAGACTGCGGAAAATGTTTTAATAACAACGTGACTGCTTTCTGTGCCAGTGGTGTTGATTGAGGTGTTGATACCCCAAATTAATCCGTGAACCAATCCGTTACCTGTGAGAAAAGCCAAAAGTTTGCTGACCCAACTTGCTTTTTTAAATAAGAATTCAACAAATATAAGAAGAAACCACCCGAGCGCAAGTCCTGAAAGACCCGTGTAAAGATGAACGTCAGGTCCGCTTTCAGTTCCGTAAAATATGAACCAGAGTGAATATGCTGCATATACGAGCAGACCGAGCATCACCGTAGTGATAATATATTCGATGACTTCCTTTTTTGATGTTTTTTTCATAATTTTCACCTCGAAAAGCTTTACGTCGGGTAGCGGACAAGCTGACTTCAATTTGATATACAAATTTTTGTTTGTTAAACTGATTATATCATATCATCACCATATATTCAATCTCAAAAACAGCTTCAAAGAGAGAATTTAGGTTCGGCAGATTGATTATCAATAAATAAACACCGCCCGAAATCAAATCGGACGGTGTCGTTGTTTTATGAAAACTGTGAATTATAGAGTGTACTGTAAAATCCGCCAAGCTTCAGGAGTTCGTCGTGAGTTCCTTGCTCAGTAATTTTTCCGTCTCTTACAACAAGGATGACGTCTGCGTTCTGAATGGTTGAAAGTCTGTGCGCGATAACAAAACACGTTCTGCCTTCCATCAGGTCGTTCATTGCCTTCTGAATCTGAATTTCGGTTCTTGAGTCAACGTTTGATGTTGCTTCATCAAGAATAAGCATCGGAGTATCCGAAAGGAATGCACGAGCAATAGTTATCAGCTGACGCTGACCTTTTGAGATGTTAACACCGTCGTCAGAAAGAACCGTCCCATATCCGTCAGGCAGACTTTCTATCAAGGAATCAATCCTTGCAGCCTTTGCAGCGGCTTTTACCTGCTCCATAGTTGCGTTTTCTTTTCCGTAAATAATATTGTCATAAATCGTGCCGTGGAAAAGCCACGTATCCTGAAGAACCATAGTAAACGCAAGTCTCAAATCCGAACGCTTTATTTTGAGTGACGGAATCGAATCTATGCGGATTTCACCTGATTGAGGGTCATAAAACCTCATAAGCAAATTGATAATCGTTGTTTTTCCTGCACCCGTCGGACCTACTAATGCAACCGTCTGTCCTTTTGATGCGGCAACTGAAACGTTTTTAAGTATCGTTTTTTCAGGTGTATAACCGAACGTGATATCATCGAGCTCCGCATAGCCTTCAACGTTTTTGAGATCCTGTGCATCAGGCAAATCAAGAGGTTCGGGGGGCTCGTCAAGAATTCTGAAAACACGTTCTGCCGCAGAAAAAGCCGATTGAAATTCATGAAGGATATTTGAAAATTCGTTAATCGGTCCTGCAAATTTGCGGGAATATTGAACGAACTGCGCAACGCCGCCGAGGGTGATAAAAAATGCAGTTCCTGTTGCAACGGCACCGCTTTGAGAATACATATAAAGAATGCCGCCGAAAATTGCAACAAGGGCAATTGAAATATTGTTGATGAAATTAATGGTGGGGAAGAGTAATGCTGCGTTGTATTCCGCATTATAATAAGCATTCATGGCCGCTTCGTTACGTTCGTTGAATCGTTCTGAAATAACGTCTTGTCTGCCGTACGCTTCGATAGTTCTTGCGCCTGAAAGCATTTCTTCCGCATAGCCGTTGAGTTCACCGTATCTCTTTGCTCTTGCACTGAAAAGGGGACGTACTTTTTTTGAACGGTATCGGGTAAAAAGAATCGAGACGGGAACGGTGAAAACAAAGATAAGTATCATCACCTTTGAAATCTTCCACATAAATATTAAAGAACCGATAACCGTATAAACGCTCGTCATTACCTGCACGAGATCGTGCGAAAGAGTGCTGTTGATTGTATCGATATCGTAAGATAAGTGGCTGATTATATCGCCCGTTGAGTGTGTGTCAAAGTAATTGACGGGCAATGTGTTGAGTTTTTCAAAAAGCTCTTTTCGCATTTTGTAGGTGATCTTCTGGCTCAGATGAATCATAATAACCGCAAGGATATACGAAAGAACTGCGGATGCGGCATAGCAGATTATCATTTTGATTACGTTTTCCCAAACAACGGTATAATTTACACCTGCAATAGATTCAATTGCATCGATTGCCGCACCTGAATACCGGGGACCGAGCAAGGAGAGCTGATTTGAAAGCAATGTGAAAATAACTGCAGGGATAAATAAATGCCATTGAGCGAAAACGTATTTTCCGAGTCGGATCATAATGCCTTTGTTATCTCTCTTGCGAGAAGTGTTCTTATTCAACAAAAGCACCTCCCATCTGGGACTCGCTTATTTCACGGTATTCGGCACAGGTTTCAAGCAAATCATCGTGCTTTCCCTGACCGATAACAACACCGTTATCAATAACGATAATATGGTCACAATTCTTGACCGAGCTGACTCTCTGTGCAACGGTAATTATTGTTGTGCCTGACAAATTTTCATCCAGAGCTTTTCTCAAATTTGCATCAGTTTTATAGTCAAGAGCAGATGAGGAATCGTCAAGGATAAGGATTTCAGGTTTTGACGCAATCGCACGGGCGATGAGTACCCTTTGTTTCTGACCACCTGAAAGATTCGTTCCTTTTGATGAAAGCATATGCGAATATCCGTCAGGTATAGCTGAAATAAAATCGTGTGCCTGTGCGGTTTTTGCCGCAGAAATTATATTTTCTTTTGGAATATCTCTGCCGAATCTGATGTTTTCTTCAATAGTGTCTGCGTAGATAAAATCGTTTTGTATAGCAAAGCCGAACATTGAAGTGAGCTGATCTCTGCTGTATGATTTTATGCTTTTTCCGTTAATTCTGATTTCGCCCGAATGTGGTTCGTAGAAGCGAAGCAATAATTTTATGAAGGTTGATTTGCCGCTTCCCGTTGCACCGATTATTCCGAGTCTTTCTCCTTTTTTCAGTGAAACGGATATGTTTTTCAGATTGTCTTTTTTGCCGAGATATGAAAATGAAACGTTATCGTATGAAACATGAATTCCGTCATCCTTGCGTGAATCTTCAGTGATGTCATATTTATCGGGGGTGTCGAGCACTTCGGCAATTCTGTTTGCGGATGCGGCACATTTGGTGTACATAACAAACATTCTTGAAAGTGACATCATTGCCATTGAGATAAGAGTAAAATACTGCATAAAGGCAATGACTGTTGCAGGGGTTGATAATCCTTTGCTGACTCTGAATGCCGCAACGGCTACAACGCCTGCGATGCCTAGATTCATAAGCAGAGTCATTGCAGGATTGACAATGCCCATAATAGTACCTGCACGTTTTTCTTGCTTCGAAAGTTCGGAATTAACTTTATCGTATCTGTGGTTTTCGTGTTCATTTTTGGAAAGAGCTTTGATAACTCGTATTCCCTGAGTGTCTTCTCTTGCAACTCTGACCATATTATCCGCTGATTTTTGAACTCGGCTGTAAAGAGGTACGCCTCTGCGTGAAATACCGTAAACCGTAACGAAAATAATGGGTAACGTTGCAATCATAACAAGAGCAAGAGCACTGTCCATAATAAGTGAAAGAGAAATTCCGCCTATGAGTAGAATCGGTGCTCTTACACCCATTCTCTGCATCATACCGATAAAATTATGCACGTTATACGTGTCGGTTGTTATTCTTGATTCAAGGGAGGGGATAGTGAATGAATCGGTATCAGCCGATGAAAGATAGAGAGTTTTTGAGAAAAGTTCTTTTCGCATCTCTTTTGAAAAATTTGTTGTAACTCTTGCTGCCATACGGTTGGCAATAATGTTTCCGAGGCAAGCAACGATGCCGAAAAACACCATCACTCCGCCGTATAAAATAATTTTACCGACGTTTTGCTCAACGATAACGTTTTCGAGAATATGTGTTAAGATATACGGCAAAACGAGTTCTGCCATAGTACCCGTAACTTTTATTATGAACCCGACAAGCATACGAAGTCTGAACGGTTTGAGATATAACAATATTCTTTTCAAATTCGTACCTCCGCTATTAATCAGTCTGATAATTCTTTGTAGATTATAATTTATTTAAAGAATCATGTCAATGAATTCAAAAACAAAAACTCCCTCGGTCAGACCGAAGGAGTAAGTTTTGCTTATTATATTATTTCGGTGCAATCAGGT